>JAHEGM010000087.1 GCA_024645105.1 Rhodoluna sp. | reverse complement strand
GATATGTCGTTGCACTTGCTTTGGGATACTCCCTCAGTAGTTTCCGAATCTACTCCTGAAAATTCCTCAAAAAAGCCATATTTGGTAACGGTTTGATAACCACGAACCCCTAGCCCGCGAAACCAATGCACTACATAATTAGTGGTATGGAACCTACAGTCATTCACAACACCGATGCGCACAGCTACGAGATTTTTATTGGTGATGAAAAGGTTGGCAACCTGGACTACAGCCTCAGGTTGAACGAAATCCACTTCACCCACACGGGCGTGGATCCAAAGCACCAGGGCAAGAACCTGGCCGCAATTCTTACCAAGTGGGCGCTAAATGACGTGCGCGAGCAAGGCAAGTACAAGGTTGTGCCGGTTTGCTCCTACACCGTGCGCTACATGGATAAGCACCCGGAAACTCAGGACCTGCTGCTAAACCCAATCGAGGATGCGGTTGCTATGTGTGCACTACCAAGCGATCGTCTAGCCAGGCAACAAGGTCGGCAATAACTGCATCTTTATTGATCTCATTGAAGATCTCGTGGCGAGCATCGTGGTAAACCACTAGCTCAACGTCATGCACCCCGGCCTTGCGATAGGCATCGAGCAGGCGCTTATTGCCCTTTTCGCCGCCCAGCGGGTCATCACTGCCGGCCATCAAAAGGATAGGCACGTGTGAATCAATTTGCTTGCTTGGAATGCCCATGAGTTTTGCGGCATTCGTGATGCCAAACACCTGAATTGCGGTCTCAGGGAAGTTCTTTGGGTCAGCCAGGAACTCGCGCCCAACCTCTTCGTCGCGGCTCAACCACTCGTAGCCAGAAGAGTTGGGGGTCTTAGCCCACTTCTTATTGAAGCCAGAGCTTGGGGTCACCCCCGGAATCAAAATTGAAGAACCCGATAGCACGAGGCCATCGTATTCATCTGAGTACTTATTAAAGATGCGCTGGGCAATCATTGAACCCCAGCTGTGGCCAAGCAAAACCAGTGGCTCTTCTGGGTTTTCACCAACGATGATGTGGCTGAGCTGGCGAACACCCTCGAAAACCGCAGCCATGCCACCCTTGCCCAGGTTGCCCTGCTTCTTGGTGGTGCCCTCGGCGGTCATGCGCAAACCGGTGGCGCCGTGGCCGCGGTGATCGTCGGCATAGACGCTGAAGCCGGCGCGGTTTAGCGCTGCGGCTAGGTGGTCATAACGTCTGGCGTGCTCGCCCAGGCCGTGCACCAATTGCACGCAACCTTTTGGCTGAGCCACTGGCCATTCATAAAAGGTGATGTCGATGCCCTGGGCATCGGTGTAGGTTCGTACAATTGGAAGAGCAGTCATATTTACAGATTAGACCTCTAACTAACTTGGAGATGGCATGCAGGGTACATCCAGATAACTCCCAGACTTGGAAACCAAACTGAACTTTATGAGCAATCCAGTGCAGAGCCAGCTTCAGTTGGTTGAGCCAAACAAGCAGGTTCGCATTGGTGTACGCAAGGTGGTTCGCGTGAAGCGAGCCCAAGACCTAATAGAAATCATCGCCTGGTCAATCGTGATGGCCGTGCTGGTGATGTTTTTGATTGACGGCGGTTTGAAATACATCACCGATCTTCCTTCGGCACTAAATGCCCTTAGCCGAGTTACCTCTTTATTGGGAACCGCGCTGCTATTGATTCACATGCTGCTGGTTGCCAGAGTGCCCTGGATTGATAAGTTCTACGGCCACGACGGCGCAACAGTTGCTCACAAAAAACTTGGCAAACCAGTTATGTATTTTATTGCCGCACACTTTGTGGCATCACTAGTTGAGTACTCAATCACAAACGGTGAGAATTTGGTTGCCACACTTTTCTGGTTCATCACCGATGTTCAAGACATGTTGCTGGCCACGATTGGCTTTGTACTGATGATTGTTGTGGTGGTTACCTCACTCAACTTTGCTCGCAAAGCAATGAGCTATGAGGCGTGGTTCTTTGTGCACCTGCTTTCATATGCTTCCGTAGCCGCCGCAATTCCGCACACCATTACTGCTGGTAGCGACATCGCCGGCAAACCGGTGCAAACAATAATTTGGGTTTCGCTTTATCTTTTTGTTTTTCTAAATATTCTTTGGTTCCGAGTTTGGATTCCAATTCGCAAGTCATTCCGCAAGCGTTTGGTGCTAGCGCAATCTGTTCGCGAATCTTCGGACACAACATCGCTTTATCTAACAGGAAAGCACCTAGACAAAATTGAGGCGCAATCAGGTCAGTTCTACTTCTTGCGCATTTTGACACCAAGTCAATGGTGGCGCCCTCACCCATTCTCAATTTCTGCAGCGCCAAACGGAAAGTATTTGCGTTTCACAATTGGTGATCGCGGAGACGACACCAAGTTGATGCAAAAAATTAAACCCGGCACATCAATTGCAATTGAAGGTCCTTACGGTCTTTTTACTGAGGAGCGCCGCACTCGCGAGAAGATTGTCTTGATTGCTTCTGGAATTGGTATTCCACCAATTCGCACGTTGGCAGAATCAATGGCAGCAAGACCTGGGGATATCACTGTGATTTATCGCGTGCGAGATTCTCGTGATGCTTCGCTGCTTGGTGAGATTCAAGAAATATGTCGCCGACGTGAATTTGCCTTGCACGTAATTGAAGGGCCGCGTGGGCCAAAGAACTCTTGGCTAAATGATGATGGCAGCGGTATCCCTGATGTTGCTCGTTTAGTAATGATGGCTCCGCACGTTAGCGAAGCTGATGTATTTATTTGTGGGCCACAGGTATGGACAGACTCGGTAATCAAGTCAGTGCGCAAAGCCGGAACACCAATAGATTCAATTCACTCTGAGGAGTACGCCTGGTGAGAAAAGCAACTCAAAATATTGTTGGCGTAATTAGTCTTGGTGTTCTGGCCGCATCTTGGTCTATTGGCCAGGCCGCCGAATCTGGTTTAGTGGTTGGTGCCCCAACTGCAACGGAGCCTGCTGCAACAGCAGAACCAACTGCATCGGCAACGCCTTCACAATCTTCAAGCGCTGAGCCAACGGCCGGCGCTTCGGCAAAACCAACTCCCACTCCAACTAAGTCGGCGGCAACAACTGCGGCCTCAGTTACCAAAAAGAGTGACCCAATTACCTACGTTGCCGAGAAGCGTCAGGGTGTGATGCAGATATCGGTTACCAAAAAGGGTTCTGCAATCACGGCAATTGACATTCTTTCTGGCGGCACCGAGGGCGGCGAGTACTCCAGCGTGCCTGGGGTACTGGCCCAAGCCGCAATTGAAGCTCAGGGTTCAAACTTTGGCAACATAAGCCGAGCAACCCACACCACAGAGGCGTTCAAAAAAGCATTGGAGACCGCACTTGCCAAGTTCTAAAGATCTACAAGCTAACCCGTTTACTAAGAAGCGCCCCTGGGTGACTTCAACAATCGTGATGGTGGTTGCCAGCATTGCCGGCGCCTTTGGCATAAACGCAATTTGGCTAAACCCAGCATCTGACTTGTCGGGCAGCGCAAATGGCACCTCAGAAACAAAGACCGTAACCGGAGATGCAATTGAATACCGATACGGTGTTGTGCAACTTGAGGTAACTGCAACAAACGGCAAGATCGAGAAAATCAACGAGGTGCAAGCAACTGCTTCGCGCGGTTACACAGAAGCCTTTGCCTATTTGAACGACATGGCCCTTAAGGCTCAGTCAGCTAACTTCGGAAATCTTTCCGGTGCCACCTATTCAAGTGAGGCCTACGCTCAGGCTTTATCAAACGCGCTTTCCAAGTTGGGCTAATGAACGAGTCAGTGGTTTTTGAATTTGACCATGTAGAAATTTGCATGGG
>JAHEGM010000082.1 GCA_024645105.1 Rhodoluna sp. | reverse complement strand
AAATCTTTTATGACAAGGATGCAGACCTTTCGATCATTCAGGGTCGCAAAGTTGCAGTTCTTGGCTATGGTTCACAGGGACACGCACACTCACTAAACCTGAAGGATTCAGGCGTAGATGTAGTTGTTGGTCTTCCTGCAACCTCAAAGTCAAAGGCAAAGGCAGAAGCTGCTGGCCTAAAGGTACTTACCCCAGCTGAAGCTTCAGCATGGGCAGATGTGATCGTGGTGCTAGCACCGGACCCACGTCAGCGCGACCTTTACACCCAGGACATCGAGCCAAACCTAACCGCTGGCAAGGCACTTGTTTTCGGTCACGGTTTCTCAATTCGTTTTGGTTACATCACCGCTCCTGAGGGTGTTGACGTATTCCTAGTTGCTCCAAAGGGCCCAGGTCACTTGGTTCGTCGTGAGTACGAAGGTGGCCGTGGAGTGCCAAACCTGATTGCTGTTCACCAGAACGCAAGTGGTTCAGCATTCGAACTTGGTCTTTCATACTCAAAGGCAATCGGTGGTACCCGTGCGGGAACCATCAAGACCACTTTTGCTGAAGAGACCGAGACTGACCTATTTGGTGAGCAGGCTGTTCTTTGTGGTGGAGCATCACAACTTGTTCAGTATGGTTTCGAAACTCTAACCGAAGCTGGTTACCAGCCTGAGGTTGCATACTTCGAGGTTCTTCACGAGTTGAAGCTAATCGTTGACCTTATGTACGAGGGTGGAATCGCAAAGCAGCGTTGGTCAGTATCTGACACAGCTGAGTACGGCGACTACATCTCAGGCCCACGCGTTATTGGCCCAGAGGTTAAAGAGCGTATGCGCGAAGTACTTACCGACATCCAGGACGGCACATTCGCAAAGCGTTTCGTAGCTGACGTGGATGCAGGTGCTCCAGAGTTCCTAGCGCTACGCGCCAAGGGCGAGGCACACCCAATTGAGGCAGTTGGACGCACCCTGCGCAAACTGTTCTCATGGATCAAGAACTCAGATGACTACCAGGAAGGTGTTGCAGCTCGCTAAGCGAGAGGCACCCAGCCTAAGTTTTCTTCGAAAAGGCGCCCTACCGGCTTGGTGGGGCGTCTTTTCTTTTTGGCTAGAATTGAGGCAGTACCTCGTCGCTGTTGCCGCGGGCATAACTTTCCACTAATCAAGGATTTCCCATTGACTAAGCCAGTCGTTCTAATTGCTGAAGAGCTTTCTCCAGCAACCGTTGAGGCCCTAGGTCCTGACTTTGACGTTGTAAACGTTGACGGCACCGATCGCCCAGCGCTGCTAAAGGCCCTGGCTAACGCCGACGCCATCTTGGTTCGTTCAGCTACTCAGGTAGATGCCGAAGCAATCGCGGCTGCACCAAAACTAAAGGTTGTTGCTCGTGCGGGTGTAGGTCTAGACAACGTAGACATTAAGGCGGCAACCACTGCCGGTGTCATGGTGGTTAACGCGCCAACTTCAAACGTGGTCTCTGCTGCAGAGCTTGCCATTGCGCAAATGCTTGGCTTGGCTCGTCACATTCCAGATGCCAACGCATCTTTGAAGCGCGACGAATGGAAGCGCTCACAGTTCACCGGTGCCGAGCTTTACGAAAAGACAGTGGGTATCGTCGGTCTTGGCCGAATCGGTGGTCTAGTTGCTGCACGTCTTGCCGGATTTGGTGTTGAGCTTATTGGTTACGACCCATACATCACTCCTGCTCGCGCAGAACAAATGGGTGTAAAGCTTGCCAGCCTCGAAGAAGTTATGAAGCAGTCTGACTTCATCACAATTCACATTCCTAAAACTCCTGAAACCACCGGCATGATCGGTGAGGCTCAGTTCAAAATTGCAAAGCCAAACTTACGAATCGTCAACTGTTCACGCGGTGGCATCATCGACGAAGACGCGCTGTTCAAGGCACTTAGCACCAATCAAATTGCCGGAGCCGGTCTAGACGTTTTCGTGAACGAGCCACCAAAGGGATCACCGCTTCTTGGCTTGCCAAATATTCTTGTAACTCCTCACCTGGGTGCATCAACCGATGAAGCCCAAGAGAAGGCTGGTATTTCAGTAGCCAAGTCAGTTCGTCTTGCGCTCGCCGGAGATCTAGTTCCTGACGCTGTAAATGTTGCCGGTGGAAACATCGACGCATCTGTCAAGCCAGGCATTGCGCTTATCGAAAAGCTTGGCCAGGTTCTGTTCGGAATTTCGGGCGGCTCTGTTTCTGCAATCGAGGTTGAGGTTCGCGGCGAGATTGCGGCGCACGACGTATCGGTGTTGAAGTTGGCTGGCCTAAAGGGCTTCTTCCAGAACGCAGTAACCGAGCAGGTTTCTTATGTGAACGCCCCTCTTATGGCTGAGCAGCGCGGCATTGACGTGAAGCTAACCGTTGACGCAAAGTCTGACGAGTACCGCAACGTGACAACTATCAAGGCAACTCTTGCTGATGGCACCAGCGCCTCTGTCTCAGGTACCGTAATTGGTCCAAAGTTGCACCAGAAGATTGTGAACATCAACGGCTATGACGTTGAGCTTGGTCTTGCCGAGCACCTAGTGCTGATGGTCTACGCGGACCGCCCAGGAATTGTTGCTGTTTATGGCAAGGCCTTCGCCGATGCAAATATCAACATTGCCGCAATGCAGATTGCTCGTCAGCAAAAGGGTGGCAAGGCTCTATCGGTAATCACCGTTGATTCACCAGTTGATGCTGCGGTACTAGAAGAAGTGCGCGTGGCAATCAAGGCTGATGTTATGAAAGCAATTGACATCATTGGTTAATTCCAAGATTTAATCGAACCGGAAAAGGAAATCAAAATGGCTGTAATTCTTGATGTACGTACTCCAGCTGAAATCGCTGAAGGTCACCTAGAAGGCGCACTATTCGTTGACTTCATGGCCGATGACTTTCGCGACAAAGTGGTTGAGCTAGATAAGTCAGCTGACTACATTGTGCACTGTCGCTCAGGAAACCGCTCTGGTCAGGCCGTTGTAATCATGGCTGATCTTGGCTTCACTGGGCAGCTGGTAAACGGTGGCACTCTCGACGAGGCTGCTGAGACCACCGGCGCTGCAATCGTCAAATAATTTCATTCGCAAGTAATTTCATTCGGAAAGTCTGGCGATAAAAATGGTTGATTCGTCTTACTGGGATGCCAAGTACGACGTTGACAACTTCATTTACACCAAAGATGTAAATCGTTTCGTCAAAGAATACTGCGAACCGCTAATCGAGAAAATCGGCAAGTCTGGAAAAGTAATCGACTTGGCTGGCGGCGAAGGTCGCAATTCGGTGTGGTTCGCCGAACACGGTTGGCAGGCAGAAAACATTGATTTCTCAGGCAAGGCGCTGACTAAATTTTTGGCATTTGCCGAGGAGCGAGGTGTTTCCCAACTCTGTTTCGCAAATCGTGCCGACGCAACCGGTTTCGAGTCCGTGCTGATGCCGGTGGACATCGGTGTTTGTGGTTATTTGCAAATTCCACAGCCGGATCTTTTTGATGCGCTCGACAACCTGATTGAAAATATCAAGCGCGGGGGATACCTGATGGGTGTCTGGCATGCTCGTGAAAATCTTGAAGGCGGCTTTGGCGGACCGCAAGATCCGGCCGTACTTCCAACGGCCAGTGAAATGCGTGAATTCCTTGAGCAGTATCCGCTGGATATCGAATTTTTGGGCAATCGCGAAGGTCAGGTGCAGACCAAAGAAGGGCTGAAGCCATCGACCACACTGGTTCTGCTGGCCAAGCTGCATTAGCGGTAAACCCCAATCAAAACGGGTAAACTCAGTGGAAATAAGAGCACTGGGAGCTTCAATTGACGCGTGAATACAAGAT
>JAHEGM010000081.1 GCA_024645105.1 Rhodoluna sp. | reverse complement strand
CCCAGTTGAATAGTGCGGTGCGAATTAGACCTACGTGCGGGGTGCCGGTTGGTGAAGGGCAAAAACGCACCTTTACATCTGGGCCGGCTGCAGTGGTGAACGGGGCTGTAATTGAAGACATAATTGCTCCAGTCTAAACGACAGGATTAATTAGCGTTCCGATGCCCTCGACTTCACACTCCACCAGCTCGCCGCTGCTAATTCTTGTTATTCCAGCAGGTGTACCGGTAAGAATGACATCGCCTGGCAGCAGAGTCATGTTCTGGCTCACGTAGGAAATCAGTTTTGGCACGTTGTGAATCATCAAGTCAATTGAGGCCTGCTGCTTGGTTTCACCATCGATGCGACTTTCCAAGATCTGGCCGTCTGGTACGAACTCAGTCTCGATCCACGGGCCAAGCGGGCAAAAAGTGTCAAAGCTCTTAGACCTAGCCCACTGGTCATCCGATGCTTGCAAATCTCGTGCTGTCACATCGTTGGCAATGGTGAAACCCCAAACGAAATTCAAGGCATCTTTCTCTGTGACGTTTTTGGCAATCTGCCCCATAACAATCGTGAGCTCAACTTCAAGATCAACATGATTGCTCTGAGTTGGCAGAACAATGGAATCCCCCGGGCCAATGATTGACGAAGATGGCTTCAGAAAAATGGTTGGTTCAGGGTTTAGTTCAAGCCCCATTTCACCAACGTGATCTTTGTAATTCTTACCAATGCAAACAACTTTTGATGGAATGGTTGGCGCTAGTAACTTCACATCTTTGAGCGGCACGCGCTCTCCGGTGGTCTCGTAACCCAGAACTAGAGGGTGTCCCTTGAGCAACACCAATTCTGGGCCGTCGAGAATGCCAAACTTTGGTTCGCCGTTGAGGCTAAATCGCGCAACGCGCATGGGTATACCTTCTAAAGTTTTTGGTTAGTCGGCTAGCTTCAGCATCCAGCCGTGGCGGTCTGCAACCGTTCCGTACTGAATACCGGTTAGTTCGGCACGCAGGCTGGAGGTTAGTTCGCCAGCTTCGGCTTCGGCATTGCCGATGACACCTTCGCGGGACTTGAACTGACCGATAGGCGTGATTACGGCAGCGGTTCCACAGGCAAAAACCTCAGCGATCTCACCTGAGGTAATTCCGGCCTTGACCTCATCGAGTGTGATCTTGCGTTCTTCAATCTTTAGGCCGCGATCTTTGATCAACTGAATCACTGAGTCTCGCGTGATGCCTCGCAAAATTGTGCCGTCAAGTGATGGGGTTACCACGTGGCCGTCTTTGTAAACGAAGAACAGGTTCATTCCGCCAAGTTCTTCAATATAAGTTGCTGTCTCGGCGTCAAGGAACATCACCTGAGAGCAGCCATTCTCGTAGCCCTCGTTTTGGGCTAGCAACGATGCCGCGTAATTTCCACCGGTCTTGGCCTCACCCGTGCCGTGCTTACCTGCGCGGGCTGAGTCGAGGGCAATCCAGATTGATACTGGCTTTAGGCCGCCGGTGAAATAAGGGCCAACCGGAGATGCAATTACTCGATACTCGGCGCGGTGCGCTGCACGCACACCGAGAAAATTCTCGGCCGCGATTTCGAATGGTCTGAAGTACAGAGTCTTTTCATTCACCGGTGCAGGAACCCAAGAGCCATCTACTGCAATCAGTTGACGAAGTGACTCAATAAAGATTTCGGTAGGCAGCTCTGGCAGGGCCATGCGGTGGGCAGATTTTTGCAGGCGCTTGGCGTTTGCCTCTGGGCGGAAAGTCCAGATTGAGCCGTCTTGGTGACGGTAGGCCTTGATGCCCTCAAAGATTTCTTGACCGTAGTGCAATACGGCAGCCGATGGGTCCATCAAAATTGGGCCATAAGGAATTACCTGAGCCGAGTGCCAGCCCTTGTCCTTTTCCCAGACCACAACCACCTGGTGGTCAGTTAGGTTTGCGCCGAAAACCGGGTTCTGCAGAATTTCTTCGCGCTCGGCGTCTGGCTTTGGATTCGCATTGCGAATTACTTCAAACTTTAGATCGGCCATGATCTGCTTCTTTCTTGGGACTTTTATAGAAGAGCGAAAATACTTTCGGCTACCTCTGTGGTTGAACGCTTCTTTTCGCCACGGTTGGCTAGGTCAGCTGCTACTGCGTTTTCAATGCGTGCTGCCGCCACCGGGTTCTTCAGGTGTTCAAGCAACAGCGCTGCCGAAAGAATTGCAGCGGTTGGATCTGCAAGATTCTTTCCAGCGATATCAGGAGCCGAACCATGTACCGGTTCAAACATGCTCGGGAAGGTGCCATCAGGGTTGATGTTTCCTGATGCACCCAGCCCAATGCCGCCACCAATTGCAGCGGCCAGGTCTGTGATGATGTCACCAAAAAGGTTGTCGGTGACGATTACGTCGAAGCGCTCTGGGTCAGTAACCATAAAAATGGTTGCGGCATCGATGTGGAGGTAGTCGTGTTTGATTGCCGGGAATTCTGCGGCGACCTTGTTTACGGTGTTTTGCCACAACCAACCAGCGTGGACCAATACGTTGTGCTTGTGAACCAGAGTCACTTTCTTGCGGTCGCGAGTTGAAGCCAACTCAAATGCGTACCTAACCAAACGCTCAACACCAAAAGCGGTATTGACTGAAACCTCGTTAGCCACCTCTTGTGGTGTGCCCACACGAATTGCGCCACCGTTGCCAACGTAAGGCCCCTCGGTGCCTTCGCGAACCACAACAAAATCAACTTTGCCCGGGTCGGCCAATGGGCTCACGACACCTGGGTACAACTTTGTTGGTCGCAGATTCACATAGTGATCAAAAGAAAAACGAAGCTTCAAGAGCAGCTGTCGCTCAAGCACACCGGATGGCACCTTTGGGTCGCCGATTGCGCCAAGCAAAATTGCGTCGTGCTTCTTTAGAGAATCAAGATCTTCTTGAGTAAGAGTTTCACCAGTTGCCAAATAACGGCGGGCACCAAGATCAAACTCTGTGGTCTTAAATTCAACACCTGAGCCAACGGTTGCGCGGTTAATTGCCTCAAGGGCAATAGCGGTTACCTCAGGGCCAATGCCGTCTCCACCGATAACGGCAATCTTGTATTCACGCGTCAATTGAGGCTCCCTTTGTATATCTCAAAAGTTTACTGCTAGTTGAGCTTGGCCAGCAGAACCAGCGTGGTCGACGGCTTTAAGCCTTCGCGGGTTTGCACTTGCCCATCTCTGTTTCCAAGAAATTCAATCTCAACGTTGTACTGTTCCAAGAATTCACGCATTTCGCTTGCGGTTGGCAAAACCAAAGGATCTTGTGGACCACCAAAGCCTTCGGCCAGGTTTTCGCGTGCGTGCCAAACACCCATCAGGTATCCGCCCGGTTTGATGTTTTCAAGCAGGTTATCTAGTGCATCAAAGAGATCTGGCTGAGGAATTTGCAGGTACGCGCAAACACCGACATCAACCGGCATCAGCACCGATTCGAAACCGGTTGCGTCTGCACGATTGGCAAAGCACTTTGCCCCTACCCCGCGCTCTTCGGCAAAGGCTAGAAATTTGGTTAGGGCCTTGCCAGAGAAATCAATGTTCTCTGCCTGCCACCCTTGTTCGGCAAACCAAACCGAGTTTCGTCCCTCGCCACCGGCTAGGTCAATGACCTTACCGACAGGACCGATTTTTTGAATGAGCGGTTCGCAATATTCTTTTACGAAACGATTTACATCTTTGGTGTAAATGAAATTATCAACGTCGTACTTGGCGTCCCAGTATGACGAGTCAATCATTTTTACTTAACGATGCTTAGGCCAGTTGAAGCGGCTGCATCTTCTAGCCCGCCGCCATTTACTAGCTCACCTGTGAAGCCCA
>JAHEGM010000069.1 GCA_024645105.1 Rhodoluna sp. | reverse complement strand
GCACTTGCAGATGAAGTTTTCTCAACCCTGATGGGTGAAGACGTTGAAGCACGTCGTTCATTTATCCAGAAGAACGCAAAGGATGTGCGCTTCCTAGATATCTAGGAGCCAAAAAATCATGGCAGAAGAAACTACAAACCCATCAGGCTTGATCGACAAGATTGAGCAGGTTGACCTTCAGGTCGAAATGCAGCGCAGCTACCTTGACTACGCAATGAGCGTTATCGTTGGCCGCGCACTTCCAGATGTTCGTGACGGCCTAAAGCCAGTTCACCGCCGCGTGATCTACGCAATGTTTGACGGTGGCTACCGCCCAGACAAGCAGTTCTCAAAGTGCTCGCGCGTGGTTGGCGATGTTATGGGCCAGTTCCACCCGCACGGTGACAGCGCCATTTACGACACCATGGTTCGCCTTACCCAAGACTGGAACCTGCGCTACCCGCTAATCAGCGGCCAGGGAAACTTTGGTTCTCCGGGTAACGACCCAGCAGCGGCACCCCGATACACCGAGTGCCGCATGGCACCTTTGGCCATGGAGATGGTTCGCGATATCGACGAAGAGACCGTTGACTTCCAAGACAACTACGACGGCCGCACTCAAGAACCAACTGTGCTGCCCTCACGCATTCCTAACCTTCTAATCAACGGATCTATCGGTATTGCCGTTGGTATGGCTACCAACATTCCACCGCACAACCTTCGTGAGGTTGCCGCCGGTGCAGAGTGGTACCTAAAGAACCCAGAAGCAACTGACGAAGAACTTCTTGCCGCTTTGATGGAGCGCATCAAGGGACCAGACTTTCCAACCGGTGCTCACATTCTTGGCCGCAAGGGAATTGAAGAGGCGTACCGCACCGGTCGCGGTTCAATCACCATGCGCGCGATTGTTAACGTTGAAGAACTTAACAACCGCACCTGCCTAGTCGTAACTGAACTTCCTTACCAGGTGAACCCAGACAACCTTGCCGAAAAAATTGCCGGCCTAGTTAAAGAAGGCAAGCTTCAGGGCATCGCAGATATTCGTGACGAGACCTCTGGCCGTACCGGTCAGCGTTTGATCATTGTGCTTAAGAAAGATGCAGTTGCTCGAGTTGTTTTGAACAACCTTTACAAGTTGACTCCGTTGCAAGAAAACTTCAGCGCCAACATGTTGGCTCTGGTTGATGGTGTGCCTCGTACCCTTGCGCTAAACGGTTTTGTTAAGTACTGGGTTGAGCACCAGGTTGAAGTTATCGTTCGCCGCACTCAGTTCCGTTTGCGCAAGGCAGAAGAACGCGCACACATCTTGCGCGGTTACCTTAAGGCGCTTGATGCACTTGATGCAGTTATTGCGTTGATTCGCAAGAGCCCTACTGTTGACGATGCACGCGATGGCTTGATGGACCTACTAAAGATTGACGAGCTTCAGGCTCGCGCAATCTTGAACATGCAGCTACGTCAGCTTGCAGCACTTGAGCGCCAGAAGATCATTGATGAAGCTGCAGAACTTGAAGCGCAGATCATTGACTTCAAAGCAATCATCGCCGACCCAGTTCGTCAGCGCGCAATCATTTCTGAAGAGCTTGCCGAAGTTGCCGAGAAACACGGCGACGACCGTCGTTCACAAATTGTTGCTGGCGGCGACGGCGATGTTCAAACAGAAGATTTGATTCCTGAAGAAGAGATGGTTATCTCACTTACTCGCGGTGGTTACATCAAGCGCACCAAGAGTGACAACTATCGTTCACAGCACCGCGGCGGTAAGGGCGTGAAGGGTGCAAACCTTCGTGCCGACGACGTAGTGGAACACTTCTTTGTAACCACAACTCACCACTACCTGTTGTTCTTCACAGACAAGGGTCGCGTTTACCGCACCAAGGCCTACGAAGTTCAAGAAGCTGGTCGCGATGCCAAGGGTCAGCACGTTGCAAACTTGCTTGCGATGCAACCAGATGAAAAGGTTGCGGCAGTTCTAGACATCAGTGACTACAAGGCGGCGCCTTACCTGGTGCTGGCAACTAAGAGCGGTTTGGTTAAGAAGACCGCACTTGATGCGTACGACACCGCACGCACCGGTGGAATCATCGCGATCAAACTTCGCGATGGTGACGAGGTAATTTCTGCGGTACTTGCCTCAGAGTCAGATGACCTACTTCTTGTTTCACACAAGGGTATGTCAATTAGATTCTCAAACTCAGATGAGTCGCTTCGCCCAATGGGTCGTGACACCTCTGGAAATATCGGTATGAATTTCCGCAAGGACGACTACCTTCTTTCTGCCAGCGTGATCAACGACGTCGAAGATTCTTTCGTGTTTGTGGTTACCGAGGGTGGATATGCAAAGCGCACCGAGGTATCTCAGTACCGCCCGCAGAACCGCGGTGGTTTGGGTATCAAGGTTGCCAAGCTAGAGGAAAAGCGCGGCGATGTGGTTGGCGCGCTAATCGTGGCCGAAGACGACGAAGTTCTTGTAGTTCTGGCCAGCGGCAAGGTAGTTAGATCTGCCGTAAGTGGCGTTCCTGCGAAGGGTCGCGACACAATGGGTGTTGTTTTTGCTCGTTTTGACGAAGATGACAGCGTATTGGGACTAGCCAAGAACACCGAGCGAAACCTAGAATCGAACGATGAGATTGTGGCTGAAGCGGCCCCAACTGAAGGAGCAGCAGAATGAGCTTTCTAGCAAAAGCTAAGCGCAATATTCCGCCAGTAAAGCAGGTAAAGCTAAAGCTGGTTCACATTGACTTCTGGTCAGCCGTAAAGGCGGGCCTGCTAGTTACCGTGGCAACCGGAATCGCAACCATCGTGGGCTTCTTCTTGGTTTGGTTGCTGGTTAGCCAGACCGGCCTATTCGGCAGCCTCTCAACCCTGGTAAACAGCGTTGTGGGTGGAGCCTCAAGCGCCGAGGGCGTTGATGTGGCGCAGACCCTGAGCTTGCCTCGCGTGATGTCATTTGCGTTCACAGTGACACTTTTCAACATTGTTCTAGGCACCGCACTAGTTGGTATCTCGGCCCTGATCTTCAACGTGATTGGTCGACTAACCGGTGGAATCTCAATTGGGTTCACCAACAACTAACGAAGTTTGATTCACTGAACTTTTTCGTGTAAAGTCGGAAAGGTTCTACGGGCCTATAGCTCAGGTGGTTAGAGCGCTTCACTGATAATGAAGAGGTCGGAGGTTCAAGTCCTCCTAGGCCCACCAGGAAGCCTTTCTCACTAGAGATTTGGGTTCTAAACGTAGAAACACAGCAACAAATGCACCAAGACCCGGGGATTTAGCTCAGTTGGTAGAGCACCTGCTTTGCAAGCAGGGGGTCAGGGGTTCGACCCCCCTAATCTCCACCAAAATTAAGAGACCGCCGAAAGGCGGTTTTCTTGTTTAACGACCATTCTTTTAGACTCAAGCCCATGATTGCTATTTGGCCGGGCCTGCTCACCGCAATGTCACTGATTATGGCAATCGGCGCCCAGAACGCTTTTGTAATTCGTCAGGGTCTCACCAAAAAGCACGTGCTTCTGGTTGTGGCTATCTGTGCCGCCTCAGACGCGGTGCTCATCATTCTTGGCATCGGCGGCTTGGGCGCAATCATTCAGGGACTTCCCTGGCTATTAGAAATCATTCGCTGGTTTGGCGTTGTCTACCTAGCCTGGTTTGGTATCAAGTCACTGAGGTCTGCATTCAAAGAGCAGACACTAGATTCTTCTGGCACCCAGAGCGGTTCGGCCAAAAAAGTTGCGCTTGCCGTTCTTGGCTTCACCTGGTTAAACCCGCACGTCTATTTAGACACCGTGATTTTGCTTGGCTCAATTGGAAACCAGTTTGGCGATGACAAGTGGTGGTTTGCGCTTGGCGCAAGCTTGGGCAGCATCATTTGGTTTAGCGGAATTGGTTTTGGTGCCAAGGCGGCATCGGGGTTAATGAA
>JAHEGM010000067.1 GCA_024645105.1 Rhodoluna sp. | reverse complement strand
AGACCTAGGTTGCTGGCAATCGCGGCGGCTTCCGCCTCTGCGGCATATCCGCCACCATTTTGAAATCGCTCCTCAAGCTTTGAGTAGCGAATCATAGCGGCATCAAAGATTTTTTCGTCTACGCTGCCCATGTCCTCAGTTGCCTTGGTCATCTGGGCCATCAAATCGCCAAGCCCGCGCGCGTTCAAAATTCTTGTGCGGGCAAGCTCTTCCGGGTCACCGGTTCTTGGGTCCTGAGGCAGATAGCCAATCTCTCCCCCGCGATCCACGGCACCCTGGTCTGGCTGCCCATCGCCGGCGAGAATTTTGGTGAGGGTAGTTTTTCCGGCACCATTTCTGCCGACCAAGCCAACCTTGTCACCCTTATCCACACGAAAATTGACACCCGTCATGAGCGTGCGTGCGCCAATGCGGATCTCTAGGTCGCGCACGCTAATCATGAGATTCTCCAAATATCGGGGTTGAAAACTGTCGCGAATGGTTGGCGACCAACAAAAGGCCTAGTCTACAATCGTCTAAAGAGCCAAAGGCCAGTCCTCTATAGAAAGAAACAAATGTCTGTTCTAAGCATTTCTGGAAACACCATTGTTGATCGCGTAATTCCTCGCAGCGTTGCGGCTGATATTGCCCTAGTTGCAACTGGCGCGGCTCTCACAGCGGTGGCAGCACAGATCTCTATTCCTGCCTCACCGGTGCCATTCACATTTCAGACACTGGTTGTGCTTCTAGTTGGCGCTTCTCTTGGTTCAGTTCGTGGCGCTCTGTCAATGGCACTTTATGCAGTTCTTGGAGTAATTGGCTTGCCGGTGTTCGCACCGCTTTCAGACGGTTCGCACGCAACCGGGCTTCAGGCCGTTCTTGGAGCAACCTTTGGATTCGTAATTGGCTTTATTGCAGCTGCTTTTGTGGTTGGGCTTCTAGCGGAGCGCAACTGGAGCTCACACGCAGTGAAGATGTTCGCAACCTACGCAATTGGTTCTTTGGTGATCTATGCCTTTGGTATCCCTGTGCTTGCCGCAGTGGCCACGAAGGGTGATCTGCTGGTTGCAGCAGGATTCATGGTTCCTTACCTAATCTGGGACGCAGTAAAGGCCATTGCCGCTGCAGCACTGCTGCCACTTTCATGGGCCGCAGTCAAAAAGCTAAAAGGCTAATTTTTTCAAAAATAAATCCCCAGTCACAAGACTGGGGATTTATTTTTGTCTAGATTGAGAAGCCAATCGCCCGCATCTGCTCGCGACCGTCCTCGGTGATTTTCTCAGGACCCCATGGTGGCATCCACACCCAGTTGATTCGGTAGGCCTCTACAACTCCGTCTAGTGCCTCGCCGGTTTGCTCTTCAAGAACATCGGTCAGTGGGCATCCTGCTGAGGTTAGGGTCATGTTGATCAAAAGATTTCCATCTTCAGATTTTTGCAGTCCGTAAATTAATCCAAGATCAACAATATTCACGCCAATCTCAGGATCAATTACGTCCTTGAGCGCTTCAATAACCTGGTCGTAAAGGACCGGATCTAATTCGGTTGCAGTCATGATTAGGCCGATACGTAGCGGTCGTAGCCTTCGGCTTCTAGGCGGTCCGCTAGTTCTGGACCACCCTGTTCGGCGATTTTGCCAGCAACAAATACGTGCACGAAGTCTGGCTTAATGTACTTCAGAATTCGGGTGTAGTGGGTAATCAACAGCAGACCAAAGTCGTTTGATTCCTTGGCGCGGTTAACGCCCTCTGACACAACTTTCAAAGCATCAACGTCAAGACCAGAGTCGGTCTCATCTAGAACCGCAAACTTTGGCTTCAATAGCTCCATCTGCAAAATCTCGTGACGCTTCTTCTCTCCACCCGAGAAGCCCTCGTTCACGTTTCGCTCGGTGAAAGTGGAGTCCATCTTTAGGTTGTCCATTGCGCCCTTGACGTCCTTGATCCAGGTGCGAAGAGCAGGTGCCTCGCCATCAATTGCGGTCTTTGCTGTGCGCAGGAAGTTTGAAACCGATACGCCGGGAATTTCAACCGGGTACTGCATTGCAAGAAATAGTCCTGCTCGCGCGCGCTCGTCAACGCTCATCTCAAGCACGTCTTCGCCATCAAGAAGAATCTCACCCTGAGTAACTGTGTACTTTGGGTGGCCGGCAATTGTGTAGGCCAGAGTTGATTTTCCTGAACCGTTAGGGCCCATGATTGCGTGACTCTCACCGCTGTTGATTACTAGATCAACACCTTTAAGGATCTCTTTTGTGCCTTGGTCTGTATCAACGGTGACATGCAGGTTCTTAATTTCTAGTTTTGACATTCTGTTCTCTTTTCTAAAGTCTGTTTGGGATTAGGCTGCGTCTATTTCAAGAAAGATGTCACCGTTATCGATGATCACTTCGTACACGGCTACGGGTTCAAATGCCGGCAGAGTCAGTGCAGCTCCGGTTTCTAATGAAAACTTTGCACCGTGGGCCCAGCATTCGATAGTTTCGTTGTCTACAAAGCCTTCGCTAAGTGAGATTTCACCATGTGAGCATTTGTCATCTAGTGCACGAATGTCGCCAGCTTTGGTTTTAACGATTGCAACCGCAAGTTCACCAACCTTTACGCGAATTGCCTTGCCAGGCTTGATGTCATCAACTGCGCAAATTCTTACTGCCATTAGGAACCACTCCTTGCTAGCTCGGCTTCGATTGAATTCGAAAGACGAGCCTCTAGATCTTCGTTGCCAATCTGCTGAATGATCTCGTTTAGGAAACCACGCACCACAAGCCGTCTGGCTTCTAACTCGGTTATGCCACGAGCCTGTAAGTAGAAGAGCTGCTCATCGTCGAATCTTCCGCTGGCAGATGCGTGTCCGGCGCCTTCGATTTTGCCGGTCTCGATTTCCAAGTTAGGAACAGAGTCGGCGCGCGCGCCATCGGTCAGCAATAGGTTTCGATTGAGCTCGTAGGTATCGGTTCCTTCTGCAGCCATTCGAATAAGCACATCGCCAACCCAAACGGTGTGAGCCTTTTCGCCTTGCAGCGCACCCTTATAGGTAACTCGAGACTTGCAGTTTGGCACTGCGTGATCTACGTAGAGGCGGTTTTCTAGATACTGCCCTGCGTCGGCAAAGTACATGCCAAGCATTTCTACATCGCCGCCTGGCTGAGTAAATTCAGTTGAGCTTGCCACTCGAACGGTCTTGCCGCCGAGGCTAACAACCAGGTGCTTCAGCTTTGAGTTTCGCCCAAGCTTTGCCATCTGTGTTGATGCGTGAACCGATTCATCATTCCAGTCCTGGATTGAGATCACGGTAAGTTGAGCTTCGTCGCCAACGATGATCTCAATGTTTTCACTGAGAATGGCATTGCCCTTGTGGTCGATGATCACGGTGGCTTCGGCAAACTTCTTGGCCTCCACGATCAAGTGAATTGCACTTGGTTCGTTTGACTCAGAGATGACTTCCACGGTTGCTTCAGATTTAGATTCTGCCGGCAGCGTTATTAGGTAGGCCTGCTTGGCCGATTGCCAGGCAGCGGCACTTGGGCGCTCCTCAGGAATTCCGGCGCTACCAAATGCTGAGTGGTCTGCGCCAACCCAAGCAGTTGTGACTCCTTCGCTGTGCTTCACCGCAAGGTCGCCAACGAACTCCGCAAGTACATCTGCGTCTAGTCCTTTTAGGCGATCTGGGCTGCAGTAACGCCACTGCTCTTCGCGCGGCGAAATAGCAGGAAAGTCAGAAACGTTGGTTGATCTCAGACGCTCGTAGCGAGTCTGAATTGGAACGCCCGCGCCATGGCTGTGCTCGGACAGTCCATGCTGGGCTGTCTGTGTTGTAGCAGTCATTAACCGACGGCCCCTTCCATCTGCATCTCGATTAGCTTGTTTAGCTCGAGTGCATATTCCATCGGTAATTCTTTTGCGATTGGTTCAATGAATCCGCGCACGATCATAGCCAT
>JAHEGM010000007.1 GCA_024645105.1 Rhodoluna sp. | reverse complement strand
ACCCGTCAATGCGCATCATTCAAAAATTTGGCTTCTCTCACGTTGGACAACAAATTGATGAAGAAGATGGCCCAGAAGAAATCTTTGAAATGAGCGCCGACGTGTTCAAAGAAAGATTTGCTTAAGCTTCAAAATCAGCAGTGTTGATTTCTTTCATGTACTTACTAAAAGTAATCAGCATTGCCGCAACGGTTACAACCGCCGCCAAGAACATGTAAACCGGTTGCACACCAAAACTATCGACGGCAACACCGGCAAAAATCATTGAGATCATTGGGCCACCGGACCAAATAACCATTTCAAGGCTGAATACGCGGCCGCGCTTTGATGGCGGAATCTTGCGCTGAATCACAGTGTTGAGCAGCGGCATCATTGGCCCCCACACTGCACCCAAGACAAAACCAAAAAGAATCATCACAACATACGGCGGCAAGAAAGACATTGGAATCATGCAACCGGCAATACCTAGCAGCGCAATTCTAAAAATGGTGCTGTATTGAAACTTGCGAGCTAGGCGCTCAAACGAAAGCGCACCAATCACAGAGGCTCCAGCCATGCCTGATAGCAGAAGGCCTAGGCCCTGCGGGTTATCGGTGCTGTTGAAGTAAGCCGGCAGCACAATCATTTCTGTTGGTAGATAAATCATGGCAAGAGTCATAACTCCGGCAAGCATGATGAACACAGACGGGGTCTTGAACAAAATGGTGAAGCCCTCAAGCGCAAACTTGAACAGGTTCTTTTCTTCTTCGTGATCTTCTTTGTGTTCGTGCGCCTTGATAGGAATCATGAACAAACCAGAAAGTATGCACACACCTGCAACTACGTAGAAGGTGTTGTAGATGCCCATCCAGCCAATGCAGAACGCGGCGACCGCAGGGCCAATCGCAAAACCAGAAGCGAACACAGCTTCTTGAATAGAGTTAGCGCGCTCCAGTGGAATGTTGGCAATGCGGGCAACGTCTGGCACAAAAGATTTTCTTGCAGTGCCGGAGCCTGAACCCACGGTTGAACGAATGGTGCCCAAAAGAATCAGCATCGGCAAAGTCATGACCCAGGTGTTTGCCACCAAGGGAATAAGCAAGGTGACCACACCGGTGAGAATCTCAATCCAGATTCCGGTGATGCGTCTTCCGATTTTGTCAATTATGGAGCCCATCACCGGGGCAAGTAGCAAACCAGGAATCGCGGTGACAGAGACCAAAATTCCAGCGCTGGTTGCCGAACCGGTTAGCTGAATCGCCAACCAAGGAAAAGCCATGAAAACCATCGAGCCAGCAATAACGCTGAGGATGGAAGAAATTTGGGTGTAGACGAATGGCCTACGGGTGGTTTTTTCTGCAGCTACTTTTTCGGCGCTGGTTCTATTAGCGGAGCTCAAGATCATCAAGACTTACCGCTGACAGATAACGGTAGCCAGCATCCCCGATCACTTTGTCGGCACCGGTATCGCGATCAACAACGGTGGCAACCGCAACGATGATTGCGCCTGCCTCTTCAAGAGCCTTGGCTGCAGTCAACGGTGACCCGCCAGTTGTTGAGGTGTCCTCAACCACAATTACTTTTTTGCCCTTTACATCTGGGCCTTCAACCAATCGGCCCATGCCGTGAGCCTTGGCTGCCTTGCGAACCACAAACGCATCAACCGCGCGACCGCGGGCTGCGGCCTGGTGCAGGATTGCGGTGGCAACCGGGTCTGCGCCCATGGTTAGCCCGCCAACTGCATCAAAATCGGTGATGCCAGCTGCATCAAGCATGTCTAGAACTACCTGACCAATAAGAGGTGCCGCCTCGTGGTGCAGGGTCGCGCGGCGAAGATCTACGTAGTAATCAGCCTCGATGCCACTTGAAAGTGTGACTTTGCCGTGCACAACGGCAAGTTGCTTAATTAGTTCCACAAGACGTGGTTTAGCAGCTGAGGTGAAGGTCATGGTGCCAGTTTACCTGCCCCGTTGTGGCTGTGATTTAGGCTGGACCCATGCGCATCGCCACCCACAACGTCAACTCCATCCGCACCCGCGTAGACCGCGTGGTTTCGTGGCTTGAGCGAACCAACACCGATGTCCTTGCCATGCAAGAAATCAAGTGCAAGCCAGATCAGTTTCCGTATAAGCAATTTGAAGACGCCGGCTATCACGTAACCATGCACGGGCTTAACCAGTGGAATGGCGTGGCCTTTGCGAGCCGCATTCCGGCCGAGGATATTGAAATTGGCTTCAGCGGAATGCCGCCATTTGGCAAGGAGGGCAAAGAGGCCGTTGAAGAAGCCCGCGCGCTTGGTGCAACTTTTAATGGCGTGCGCCTTTGGAGTCTCTATGTGCCGAACGGCCGCGAGGTTGGCGACCCGCACTTTCACTACAAGCTTGAGTGGCTAGATCGTTTGGCCAGCAACGTTGCCGAATGGGTTGAGCACGAACCGGATCAGCCGCTGGCACTGATGGGTGATTTCAACATTGCGCCATTAGACACCGATGTCTGGGACATTCTTGATTTCGCCGGTTCTACTCACGTCACCCCAGAAGAGCGTCAGGCGTTCGAAGCGTTTGAGCAAATTGGTTTGCAAGATGTTGTGCGCCCAAGAATTCCTGATGGCTACACATACTGGGATTACCAGCAGTTGCGCTTCCCGCGCAACGAAGGCATGCGCATTGATTTCATTTTGGGTTCTGATGCATTTGCCGATCGTGTGACTTCAGCAGTGATTGATCGCGACGAACGTAAGGGTGAAGCACCAAGTGACCACGTTCCAGTGGTCGTAGATATTTCCGAATAGTCCCAAATTTCTAGTAGCGCGAAGCGCTTAAATCTATTCGCGTTTTAACCACGATTGGCGCTCGCGCTCACTCATCTTCTCAATTGAGTAGCGCAGCATCGTGCGCGGCATCTTGGTCACGTTCTCATCTAAGAATTCGCGCAGTGCACCAAGATCTTGTTTGCCGAGTTCACGCAACATCCAACCACATGCCTTGTGCATTAAATCGTGATTGTCATTTAGCAGCATTTTGCAAAGTCGCAAAGTGTCTTCAAGTTCAAACTCGCGAATAAATGCAAACGTGAACATCACTGCCGCTCGTCGCTCCCAGAGCGAATCACTCTTGGCTAGCTTGTCTAAGAACTTTGCAGTGCCAGGTTTACCTAGCAGGTAGTAACCAAGGTATGGCGCAGTGGAATCAATCAGGTCCCAGTTGTTTACTCTTTGCGCATACAGATTCTTCAAGTAGAAATCAAAGATCTCTTTTTGCGCGGCTAAATCTTTTGTCTTTGGGTGGTTTGCGATCTTGAAACGGTTAATTAAAATCACAAGACCAACAAAGCGTTCCTCGTGAATTTTTGAGTCGAGCAGTTTTTGAATTTCACTGAGAGATAAGTTTTTGTGATCTTTAGCCACCTCGCGCGAATCAGGCACCCGCACGCCAATGAACTCATCGCCTTCGCCGTATTCACCGGGGCCTGCCTTAAAGAACCTCAGGTAATCGCTCACCCGGTTCAATCGTGCAAAAGCGGCCAGGTCCTTTCGAACACTGGCCGCCGTTGTCATGCGTTAATTCTAAAGAATTACTTTAGGTCACCAATCACAACAAGACCATCGCCAGCAGCTGGCTTGAACTTGGTGGTCTTTGCCGGGTTTAGCTTCACACCTGATGCGGCATCACTCTTTGAACCTGCAAGAGTGCGGTAACCAATTACTGATTCGCCGTGAGCACGACCAATTGCAACTAGCTCGGCAAATTCAATTGACTTACCAACTGGTGCGTAGTGCTCAATTGGGTTCACGTTGATTGATGCGCCGTCTGCGTCAAACAGGTCATCGAATACCGGAGCAAGCGCTGGGTTCTCAGATACCTGAGCAATCAACAGCGCAGCTAGGTTGTCGCTAACCACCATGTCGTCGGCTGCTGCCACGCGGGCTAGCTCTGCTTTGCGGCTGTCTAGAATCTCAGCAACTAGGCGGGTTGGCTCAACGCCGTTGCCCTTTGCCTCAAACAACTGGTTCATCTGCAGCATGGTCAACATGGTCTGTGCGTCTGCTTCAGTCTCACTGATTGCCTCGCGGTAACCCAAGATGATTACTTCGTTGTACTTCTTTGCAGAAGCGGCAGCGATCAGCTCATCGATGTCACCAGACACCGATGCATGAGTCACCTTAATGTTTGCGCCAAACTTCAGGCCCTTAAGTTCTTCAGGTGCAACGTGCTTCTTTTCAGCAACGATGTGAACTGTTGAACCCTTAGGTAGGAACTGAGCAAGTTCAGCAACAACTGAACGACCCATTGAAGACCAACCAATGAACAGTAGGTGCTCTGCCTTGCGAGCAGGTTCCTTGTGTGCAGCGATCTTCTTCTTAGCGATGTCTTCACGCACGCCGGTGTAAACAACTTTGTCGTCGTCTTCGGCGATTGCAATGATCTTTGCGCCAGCGCCAATCTTTGATGTCTGTGCAGGGTTGATGTGAGTCTTACCCTTGCCATCAACTACACCAATAACCGATGCGGTGTTGAAAGCCAAAATTGCATCTGCGTAGGTCTTGCCCTCAAGACCAGGAACATTAGCGAAGTAAATTTCATCACCGGCAAAGTCAAGCAGGTCAAGAGTTACAGCTGCAAGACCTGGTTGACGTGAAGCCTGAGCGGTAACGCGTGCGATCACATCGTGTGAGCGAACAGCAATTACCTGACCCTTGGTTGCAGTGGTGATTGCCTCTGCTGTATTTGCATCGTCAAGCTCAGCAATGATGCGTGTGCTTGGGTTTGCGTTCACAGCCTTCACAGCTAGAACTGTTGAAACAACAGTTGCGTCGCCGGTCTCGTCTGCATCAAGAATGATGATTGACTTTGCGCTTGAAACGTTTGCGCGCTTTAGGTCTTCTGGGTTTGTAACGTCACCGGTACGAGTGATCACCTTTAGCTTGCCAAGGTTTGGCACGCGAGATGCAATTTCTGCATCCATCACAGCGCGAGTGGTAGCCGCGAAAATTACAACACGAGGCTTGCGAATGTTTTCGTTTGCAATTGCAAGTTCAGAAAGAATTGGGAACACGCGGTTTGACCAACCAAGAATAAGTGTGTGACCAGATTCAATAACTGCACTCTTACCTTCTTTAAGGCGAGCAACTGCGCGCTGAATAGCTGCAGAGATAAAACCAATTACAGCACCGGAGATTGCTATTCCGATTGCCCAGTAAATGAAGTTTGTAATCTGTGCGCCCCAGGCATCGGTTGATCCGATTCCAAGAATCTTGGTGAACGCCGCCCAGTAGCTAAAGAAGTAGCTTGCTGGGTCAAGTGGAGTGTTTAGCGCTGCAACTGCAGCGATTGCTGCCTGGATTGCAGTCATAACAAAAGCTAGAACGATGATGGCGATGAATACATAACCAACAAACGCACCCGCCTTAGAAAGTGAGTTGTCAAAGTTGTAGCGCAGCTTGGTGCCTAGGCTAACTTTGGTTGCTACTGGGGCATCAGGTTCGCCTTGAGCGCCCTGGCCATATGATCGGGTTTCTTTGTTTTCAGACATAAACGAAAGTTTAGCGACCCCGATAAACCACGATTTCTGTGTGTCTGGTTGGCCTCTTGCCTCGGGCTAGGGATTCGACCCCCATGTCACCTGCAGCGAATATTCGGGCTCCAGGGCGGTTCATCAGCTCGTTGGCAAGAGCCTGTTCTAGGTCTCTAACCCGCTGAGATAGCTCGGAATTCTGGTTTTCTAGCTCCAAAATGCGCTTAATGCCCTCAAGACTCACGCCCTCGGCCGAAAGCCTGGCGATCTCCCTTAGTTGGGCAACATTTCGCATCGTGTAGCGGCGGCTTTGCCCACCGGTGCGTCCTGGCACCACCAAACCCAGGCGGTCATAGTCGCGCAGGGTCTGCGGGTGCATCATGGCAAGTTCAGCGGCAACACCAATGGCAAACAGTGGCGTATTTTCGTTTAGCTCTTCCATGATTCACCTCCAATTAGAGGAGCCCGGCCTTATTTAGTAGTTCGCTGCGTGGGTCATGTTCTGGCAATAACTCTTCAAAGGCCTCGAGAGCCTTCTTTGCTTTATCGCTAACGTTTGAAGGTACTGCGATATCTACCGTTGCCAGCAGATCTCCCTCACCCTTTGCAGTCACAACACCGCGGCCCTTAACTCTTAGCACTCGCCCATTTGGTGTGCCCGGCGCAACTTTAAGTTTTACTGGTTCGCCACCAAGAGTTGGCACCTGAATAGTTGCACCAAGAACAGCCTCGGTGAAAGTCACCGGCACGGTTACGCGCAAGTTCATTCCATCGCGAGTAAACACCGGGTGCGACTTCACGGTCACAGAAATAATTAGGTCACCAGCAGGTCCGCCGTTTGGCGATGCTTGACCTTTGCCAGCAATCTTTATTTTCTGACCGTCTTGCACACCAGCAGGAATCTTGATTGTGGTTTCACCAGAACCAATGCGCACCTTTAGTTGAGTGCCCTTGACTCCGTCAATGAAATCAAGTGTGGTTGACATCGATAGGTCTGCGCCTCTTTGAGGGCCGCGATTGAATCCGCCACCACCAAAGAGATTCGCAAACACATCTTCGAAGCCGCCACCCATGTTTGCACCACCCGGAAAACCTCCCGAGTATTGCTGACCACCAGCGCCAGGATTAAATCTTGGACCGGGGCCCATTGCGCGCATCTGATCGTATTCCGCGCGTTCTTTGGAGTCAGAGAGAACCGAATAGGCCTCGCTAATTTCTTTGAACTTAGCTTCAGCTTTTGCATCACCTGGATTTGTGTCTGGGTGAAACTTGCGCGAAAGCTTGCGATAGGTCTTTTTCAGTTCTGCTTCAGACACGTCTTTAGATACGCCAAGGACTTTATAGAAATCCTTGTCGAACCAGTCTTGACTTGCCATTTACAAATACTTTCTTAAGCCGGAATGAATACTGCAACCATTGCAGGGCGCAGTAGTTTTTCACCAAGCATGAAGCCCGGTTCTACTACATCTGCAATCACATTTTCAGTTACTTCTGGGTTTGGAGTCTGCACAAGAGCATTGTGAATTTCAGGATCAAACTTGTCACCCTTGGCAGCAAACTGCTTCAGGCCAAACTTGTCACCTGCGTTGCGCAACTTGGTAACCACCGCAGCAAACGGAGAACCTTCAAGGTCTCCGTGTGCTTCGGCGCGAGTCAAGTCGTCGAGTGCAGGTAGCACCGCGCGCAAAACTTCTGCAATCGCGGCACTACGTGCAACATCACGGTCACGCTCAACGCGTGCTTTGTAATTCACAAACTCAGCCTGCAACCTCTGCAAATCAGCGAGAAGCTCTGCCTCTTTGCTGATCGGTCCAGTCTCGTCGACCAAGTCCGCCAATGCTTGATCCAACGGATCAACAGGGCTTTCCGCAGACGCAGAGGATTCCGAAGAAACGGGAGGCTCCCCGTATTCGAAGGATTCCTCGGAGTCTGCGTTGCCCTTTTGCTGCTCTGTCATTACTTGGTCTCTTCGTCTACAACTTCAGCATCAACAACATCCTCGGCGTTAGCCTCTGGAGCTGCTTCACCTTCAGCTGGCTGCGCTGCATAGATTGCCTCGCCCAGCTTCTGCTGTGATGCGTTCAGTGTGTCGAACGCGCTCTTGATTGCATCAAAGTCTTCACCAGCAAGTGCAGTCTTCAAAGCGTCAACGTCTGCCTGTACTGAAGTCTTTACGTCTTCAGGTAGCTTCTCGTCGTTCTCTTTGATCAACTTCTCGATCTGGTAAACAAGACCTTCAGCCTGGTTGCGAGTGTCGGCTTCTTCGCGACGCTTCTTGTCTTCAGCAGCGTGCTCTTCACCTTCGCGAACCATGCGCTCGATGTCTTCCTTTGAAAGTGAAGATCCACCGGTGATAGTTACAGATGCTTCCTTACCGGTGCCCTTGTCCTTTGCAGACACGTGCACGATACCGTTTGCATCGATGTCGAAAGTAACTTCAATCTGTGGCACACCGCGCGGTGCTGGTGCAATTCCACTTAGGTCAAAGTTTCCTAGTGACTTGTTGTCGCGAACGAATTCACGCTCACCCTGGTAAACCTGAATAGACACCGATGGCTGGTTGTCATCAGCAGTTGTGAAAGTTTCTGAACGCTTGGTTGGAATCGCAGTGTTGCGCTCGATCAACTTAGTCATGATGCCCCCCTTGGTTTCGATACCAAGTGATAGTGGAGTCACGTCAATAAGTAGAACGTCCTTACGCTCACCCTTAAGCACACCTGCCTGAAGTGACGCACCAACAGCTACAACCTCATCAGGGTTTACACCCTTGTTTGGTTCGCGGCCACCGGTCAGTGACTTAACAAGTTCACTTACTGCTGGCATACGTGTTGAACCACCAACAAGTACAACGTGTGCAATGTCGCCAACCTTTACGCCGGCTTCTTTAATTACATCGTTGAATGGCTTGCGAGTGCGCTCAAGCAAATCGTTTGTCATTTGCTCGAACTGTGCGCGAGTCAATGTCTCATCAAGGTTTGCCGGGCCATTCTCAGTTAGAGATAGGTAAGGCAACTGAATGTTTGCAGACATGCTCTGTGACAATTCTTTCTTTGCCTGCTCAGCAGCTTCCTTCAAACGCTGAAGTGCAATCTTGTCTTTTGATACATCTACACCAGAAGTTTCCTTGAACTTCTTAACTAGGTGATCAACAATTCGCTGGTCCCAGTCGTCTCCACCTAGGCGGTTGTCACCTGAGGTTGCACGAACCTGAATTGTTGAGAAGCCTTCGTCTTTTCCAACTTCTAGAAGTGAAACGTCAAATGTTCCACCACCAAGGTCAAACACAAGAATTAGCTCATCTTCTTTACCCTTGTCCAATCCGTATGCAAGTGCTGCAGCGGTTGGCTCGTTGATAATACGTAGAACGTTTAGACCGGCGATCTCACCTGCGTCTTTAGTTGCCTGGCGCTCAGCGTCGTTGAAGTAAGCCGGAACGGTGATAACCGCATCGGTTACTGCTTCGCCAAGGTAGGTTTCTGCGTCGCGCTTTAGCTTCGCCAAAATGCGGGCGCTGATCTCCTGCGGGGTGTACTTCTTGTCGTCTACTGCAAAAGTCCAATCGGTACCCATGTGACGCTTCACCGATGCGATGGTGCGGTCAACGTTGGTTACGGCCTGGCGCTTTGCGGTCTCGCCCACAAGAACTTCGCCATCCTTGGTGAAAGCCACGATAGACGGGGTGGTGCGGAAGCCTTCTGCGTTAGCGATAACGGTTGGCTCTCCACCTTCCAACACCGATACGGCGCTGTTGGTGGTACCTAGGTCAATACCTACTGCACGTGCCATTTGTATTTCTCCTTCTAATAGGCCTTTTTGGGGCCTTCTTATCCAAATTAGGCTCGAACTTGAGCCGATTTGACTCAAGTTTCACACGAGCCAAAGCCCTTGTCAAGAGAGTTGAGTCAACTTGGCTCAACTTTCAGGAAATTCTAAGTTTTGCGCAATGTTTACTCGTTTTATCGGGGTATTGAGTAAAACGGAGGTCTACTCTTTAGAAATGAGCAAAGAAGCTAAGACTCCACGGGTAAAGATGCGCGGCACATTTTCTTGGGCCCTATGGGACTGGGCGCAGCAGCCCTACCCAACCCTCATGCAGACCTTCATTTTTCCGGTCTACCTGGCTGGCACCGTAGCCACCGTTGATCAAAACCCCGATGTAGCCCTTGGCTGGGCAACCGCCATCGCCGGTGTGCTTCTTGCTCTAACCGCTCCGGTGATTGGCCGCCGCTCAGATGAAGCCGGCCGTCGAAAGCTTTGGTTGATGATCAACACCTACGGTTTGGTAATCATCTCTGCGCTTAGCTTCTTTGTTGAACCAAGGCCTGAGTTTTTCATCTTTGGTTTGATTCTTTACGGCGCCGGAAGCATCGTGCAAGAAACCGCATTCATCAACTACTACGCAATGCTCTCTAGTGTTTCCACTCCAAAGACAATCGGCCGCATTTCCGGTTACGCCTGGGGCTTTGGTTATGCCGGTGGAATCATTTTGCTTTTGGTGGCTCTGGTTGGTTTCATCCTTCCGGATGTGCCATGGTTTGGATTACCAACCGATAACGCCTTTGCAGTGCGCGCGGTATTTTTGTTTGCCGCAGTTTGGATTGCGGTGTTCTCAATTCCTTTGATGCTTCGTGTTCCTGAAACGCAGCGTAAAGCAAGTTACCAAAAGATGAGTGTGCTTGCTGCCTATAAGCAAACCATTCGCGAAATTGGCACGCTACGCAAACAGGCACCGGAAACATTTAAGTTCTTAATTTCATCTGCAATTTATCGTGATGGCCTCGCGGGTGTGTTCACCTTTGGCGCAGTGCTCGGCACCCTTGCGTTTGGTTTTGATCAAACTTCAATCATCTTCTTTGGTATTGCCGCGAACGTTGTTGCCGGTATTGGTGCTGCAATTGGTGGCCGACTAGATGACGTGGTTGGTTCACGTGCAATCATCATTGCCTCTTTGATTGGTTTGATTATTTCTGGAACCTGCGTGTTTGTTTTTGCCGGCAACGGTGCAAGCGCCTACTGGATCTTTGGTTTGGCTCTTTGTTTGTTCGTTGGCCCAGCACAGGCATCTTCTAGAACTTTTGTTTCACGCTTTGCGCCTAAGGGTCGCGAGGGTGAAGTGTTTGGTCTCTACCAATTCACCGGTCGTGCGGTTAGTTTCTTGTCAGGCACCATGTGGAGCTTGAGCATTGCGTTCTCAACCTTGGTTGGCGTGACTACTCAGAACACGGTCTGGGGAATCTGGGGAATCATTTTGATTCTTGCTGTTGGACTGGTGTTGCTACTGCGCGTTGATCCAAAGCCAAAGGTTGCCGAAGTACTTTAAGACAGAACTTCCAAACGTTAATCCCATCGTGTGTTCTACGTATCGTAGAATAATGGCATGACTAAACGCGCGCGCCAACAAGGTGAATTGGAATCCCTGATTCTCAATGTGCTGTGGAGCTCAAAGAATCCGCTAACCTCTCAAGAAATTCTTGAGCGAGTAGGCGATGGCGACCTCGCCCTGACCACAATTCTTACCGTGCTTTCACGCCTGACCGATAAAGATCTTGTTGTTCGTGAAGCGGGCGAAGGTCGTTCGTTTATGTTCAGCGCCGCACAATCACGTGAACAACACACAGCAGATCTAATGCTCAAATTGGTTGCCGAGGAATCTAACCCGGCACTTGCGTTCTCGGCTTTTGCAAAGGGGCTGACCGCGGCGCAGTTGAAGGCACTTCGCAAAACGCTAGAGGGCTAACTAAAACGACTAGCCTGAACAAGTGAACGCCCCGCTTTTAGTTATACCGCTTGCCATCGAGTGGGTAATTGTGGTCACCACCCTGGCACCAATTCTTTTGCCGGGCAAGTTTCAAAAATCTCCGCAGCTTGGAATTGCAATTTGGTTCACTGCGTTTCTTTCAGCCGGCATCGCCACAATTACTGTTCTAGTTATTGCTGTTTGGGCTTACCTAGATACCTGGACTGCACTCAACAACGATGAACTTGGCAGCCAATCCTGGTTCGCTGCGCTGTTGGTTTCTTTTGCCCCTTGGGTTGCTCTTGCTGCTGGGGGCATCACACTTGCGCTAATCAACAATCGCATCGAGCCGCTGATTGCAAATTCAAAAGAAATTGCACCACTTATTGCTATGACCAAACAACCCCTAATGCACTTCATGGGCACGCGCGTTTATTTGGTTGAACTGCCGTTTGCGTTTGCCATGGCGAGCAACCGCGATATTTTGATTTCAAGCTTTGCCAAAGATCACCTCTCGCAAGATGAACTAGCAGCAGTTCTTTGGCACGAACTTGGTCACGTGAAGCTGAAACACTTTGCCATCAAGCGCCTGGCCAGATTTATTCGCGCGCTGTCGCCGAAGCTCGCGGCTTCAAGAGCCCTGGTAAACGAAGTTGAATTGCTTTGTGAAAAATCTGCAGACAGGTTTGCACTTGAAAAAGTAAACGCACCAACCCTAAAGATGGCGCGCTCTCTTTTTGAAAACTGATTACTGCTCCAGTGGCTCGTTGCCAACATCGGTGCGGTGAAAGTTCATGAACGAACGAGAAGCGGTTGGTCCGCGCTGACCCTGGTATCGGTTCAAATATTTCTCTGAACCGTAAGGTGTCTCTGATGGCGATGACAGCTGGAAGAAACACAGCTGACCAATCTTCATGCCCGGCCAAAGTTTGATTGGCAAAGTTGCCATGTTTGAAAGCTCTAGGGTCACGTGGCCGTTGAAGCCCGGGTCAACAAAACCCGCGGTTGAGTGAGTTACCAAACCAAGACGGCCCAGTGAGCTCTTGCCCTCAAGGCGAGCGGCAATGTTGTCTGGCAACTTGACGAACTCGTAGGTTGAACCAAGCACGAATTCACCTGGGTGCAAAATGAATGGCTCATCTGGTGCGCACTCAACAAAGCGAGTTAGCTCTGACTGGTCTTCGGCCGGGTCAATGTACGCGTACTTGTGGTTGTCAAAGAGTCTGAAGAAGCGGTCAATGCGCACGTCAAAAGATGACGGCTGCAAAAGATTCATATCCAGCGGCTCTAAGCCAATCTGGCCGGCTTCAATTGATGCGCGGATATCGCGGTCTGACATAAGCATGGCTCTAGGTTACCCTCTAGAAAAGGAGCATGATTGGCTCATGACTAATAAGCGCGCAGCCTTCTTCTTTGTTTTATCGGCAATCGGCCTGATTACCGCCTGGTACTACAACGGCCTCGCCGTAATGAAGTCCCAGGACTACCTGGCTGCCTGGTTCGGCACAGAGGTAGACATGGTGCTCTCGCTAGACCTATCCATTGTGGCTATTGCCGGCTCGGCGTTCATGATCTTCGAGGCCAAGCGCCTAGGCATGAAGCGGGTTTGGCTGTATCTGGTGCTTTCGGGAATTACAGCAATGGCCGCAACCTTCCCGTTCTTCCTAGCAATGCGCCAGCTAAAGCTAGCTAAAACAGCTTCTCAATAGGCGCCTGGCGGTGCCCACCCATAAAGCGCAGCACGTCGGCATCAACCATGATGTCGCTCATGCGAATTGCACGGGTTAGGTACAGCCCCTCAAGTGAGCGCACTCGGCTTAGCGCCACATAGGTTTGGCCGGGGCTAAAGGCGCCGCGGCCCATATCAATAACCACCTCGTCGTACGTCTGACCCTGGGACTTGTGAATAGTTACCGCCCAGGCCAGGCGCAGTGGAATCTGCTGAAACTCGGCCAGCGGCACAGCAATCAAAACCTCTTTGATTTGCTGGGTTGCCTCGTCGAATACCTCTTCAACCTCGTAGCGAACCTTTTCCCAGGTGCTGCGACCAACATCAAAACTCTCGCCGTCTACCTCAACGGTCACCGCGCCAGACTTTGGAAAATCAATTACGTGACCAATGGTTCCGTTAACCCAGCGGCGAATTGAACCGCCATCGCTGGCCTTCTTGCCGCCGTCATCATTTTTAATGAACATTACCTGTGCGCCAACTTTTAGTTCCAGCACAGGCTCGGCCGGAAGGTTGCGACCAAAGGCCTGTTGATCTGCCGCACTGTAGATGGCATCAAACTTTTTTACCTCTGTGGTTAGTTTTGCCATGCGCGCCCGGTTCACCGCGTTCACCGATTCGTTCACAGTTGCCAAACGAATTACTTCTTCGTTCTTTGGGAATCTGTTTCCGGCTTGATTAATAAAGTCCAACATATCTTGGGTGCAAGAGCCGTCGCGAATTGCATTCAAGATTTCTTTAAAGTGCTCGTCGTGCTGTCTAAAGATTTCATTTAGTTCGTAGCGCTCCAAAGAATCTTCGCGCCACACGTGCGCATCAAAGAACCACGGGCTCTCATAGTTCTCTGCCATGTAGGCGCGCTCTTCGTTACCGCCTGGCACCGGTGCAAGTTGGTACGGGTCACCAAACATCACAACCTGCGCACCGCCAAACGGCAGTTTGCGTTTTCCGCGCGCGATTCCCATGGCACGCGAGATTGCGTCCATCATGTCGGCATTCACCATTGAGATTTCATCAATCACCAAAACATCAAGGGTCTTCAGTACTTCACGAGTGCGGCGATGCATGTGGCGGCCAAGGTCTTCGTTGCCCAGAATGCCAAAAGGAAAACCAAACAGCGAGTGAATGGTTTGCCCACCAACATTTAGCGCGGCAACACCGGTTGGCGCGCACACCGCAACATTCTTCTGAGTGTTCTCAATGAAGTACGTAAGCAAAGTTGACTTGCCGGTACCAGCGCGGCCGGTTACAAAAATATTGTTTTCAGAGTTTTCAATGTAATCAAAAAGATTTTGCTGCTCTGGTGACAGCTCTACAATTTCCATTACTTGCGGCTGCCGTTCTTGCTGGCACGCTCATCACGCGCAGCCAACTTAGCCAACATCTGGTTGTAGTCTTCAACGTCTTTGTTGCCGGTTCTGTCACTCTGGCGATCAAGGCGCTTGGCATCACGCGCATCAGACTTAAACCACTGAATAGAAACAATGATTGTCAGTGCCGCGGTTGGCAGCTCGCCAATACCCCAGGCAATTGCACCGCCGGTGTGTTGATCATCAAGAGGTGCCTCGCCCCAGGTTCGGCCCATCGCGCCATACCAATCGGCAAGCAGCAGGCCGCTTCCGCTCATGAGGCTCAAGCCAAAGAAAGCGTGGAAGGCCATGGTGGCAATTAGCAACAGCAACCTAGCGGCGTAAGGCAAACGCGCAGGGCCCGGGTCAATACCAATCAATGCTTGCGCAAATAGGTAGCCGGTAATTAAGAAGTGCACCACCATCCACTGGTGACCAATGTGTTCTTGAGTGGCCCAGCTAAAAAGCGGCGTGTAGTAAAAGGTAACCAGTGAGCTCGCGAAAAGCACCGCGGCAACAATTGGGTTGGCAATAAAGGTTGCGTACTTGGTGTGTACCGCCCATAGCACCCATTCGCGAATTCCGCGAGAGTTATCGGTTCGTTTTTCAACAGCGCGCATCAAAAGCGTCACCGGTGCGCCCGGCACCAACAGCACCGGAATTCCCATGGCCAAAATCATGTGGCCAATCATGTGCACGCTAAATAGGTACTCCTGGTAGGCGTTGAGTGCGCCAGATGTTGTGTAGAACAACACGGCCATGCCGCTTACCCAAGAAACGGTGCGAAGCATTGGCCACTTATCGCCGCGCTTGGCAAGGCGGCGCACACCAACCAGATAGGCAACCACGGCGGCAACACAGATGATTGCCCAAACCAAATCAAGTTTCCAAACTGTAAGCCAACGAATTGGAGTTAGTTCGGGCGGCAGCGGTTCACCGGTTAGCAATTGTGCCGGTGTCACATCAATAATTCCGTCGCCATCAAGTGGCGGGGCGGTCTTAGCCAGTGCGGTGGCAAAACCAATTGCTGTGCCCATCAAAACAAACTCAACCGCAACCAAACTGTAAAAACTTTTGGCAACTGATGCGCCCTGGGCCAACTTGCCAACCAGGCGAGTGCGATAAATCGCGCCAAGCACGCCAAGCAAAACCAGCACGGAAACTTTAAGAATTAGTAGTGCGCCGTAGGCGCTAAAAATATCCGAGATTTTTGTGATTCGAATGCTGGCCGATGCAACACCGCTAATTGCAATCAGTGCAAATGACGCCAGCGCCAAAGTTGAATAGCGGCGGGTCAGCAGGGCAGATTCTTCGTAGCTCTCGCCGCGCACGGTAAACAGCGCAACCAAGCCGCCGACCCACATCACCACTGCAACTAGGTGAATACCAATTGAGTTCACTGCCATTGCGTGCCCGGCTGTTCCGGCAGCGTGACCAATCAATGCCATCGGAACCAGACCGGCAAGACCAAGTGCGGCAAGCAGCGCGGTTGAGGTTAGTGAGCGCGCAGCAATTGCCAACACCGATATCAGCACCGCAGCCAAAACGTTTAACGCAAGCGAGGTGCCCATCTCAATTGAGCTGGCGAACATCCAAAGGCTTTCGCCAAAGGAACTATCAAAAGAGATTGCCGAACCAGAAACATAAAGATAGGTGAAGAGAAAATTGAGGGCTCCAGAAATAGCCCAGATGATTGCGCCTGCAGAGGCAAGATCAAGTGCCTTGCCCAAGAGGCGGGTTTTGTCTTGCAGTGCAAAGGCGGCGAAGATCAATGAACCAACCGCAACCGCAGTTGAAAAGTTCATGATTAGTTTTGCAATTGGTTGACCATAGCGAACCACATCGCCGGCATCGGCCAATGCGCTGGCTGCTGCTCCCCCGCCGATGATCAGACCAATAAGCAGCGAGATAAGCCCGGCACCTATGCTCAACGCAAACGCCAATGAGGCGCGCTTAGTTGAGTGGATGGTTTGGGTCATTACTTAAGCCTAGGGCAGGCTTACTTAATAAATACGACCGTCTTCTTTATTGTGCTCTTTTTGCCATTTTTGGCTTTGCTTACAACTTGATAATTGCAAGTGCCCTTTTTGATTGCGGTGATTTTCAAGTTGCTCACCTTGCAAACCTTTGGGCTCAAAGACTTGATGCTTGTCTTGGTATTTGCCGCGGCCTTCACCTTCACCGAAGATGCGGTTACCAGTGCGGCTGCATCCAGTACCCGCGTACCCTCAGGCACTAAGTCTGTTGCGTCGCCACTTGAATTTTGGTTTGGACTAGGAGCAGTTGCCGGATCAATGAATGTGTAGGCACACTCTCGACCGGTTTCGTTGTATCCGCTCCAATTACTGCAGCGACGAACGCCCGGGGTCGCATCAGCGGCGGCTTGGGCAACCTGCTTTGCCTGCTCTATCAAGGCGGCAAGTTTCTCGCGACGATCTAGTTCAGCTGCTATGTCGTAACCGCCACCGGTTGCCTGGTACTTATCCCAGGCCACTCCGCCGAGACGATAGGCAGACCAGGCTTCGGCGCTCCAACACTGTGTAGTCACAACACCGGTTGACGCGTTTACGCTCAGACCGTTCGCGGCCTGGTATCCCGCTGGGCAACCTTCAACTCCAACCTGCCCGGTGACTTCTTTATAGAAAGGTTCTGCAGAACCCACGATGTTTTGATTTGGAGTCAGTACTGGAATCGTGCCAATAACGTCTTGGGCATCTTGCGAAGGAGTGGTTTGACCAGAACCCAAAGCTACCGGGTTAGCGCAAACACCGCCCGATGAAGTGCTCACCCCATTGGCGTGAACGATTGGGCCCCACTGAACGCATTTCTGCTGTCCGGGGTTTGCCGCATTCCAAGACTGTGACAGAGCTTGGGCAACTGACTGAGCGGCGTCAATTCGCGCGCGAAAATCTGCGTCTTGCTGCTGCAGCAGAAGATCAGCTGCATTCGGCGGCGCATTGCAAATTGTTGTGTACACGCCTGTTGTGGCATTCACTGAGATACCGGTTGAATGCTGGTAACCGGCAGGGCATTGATCAATACCCACCTGACCCGGAACGCTTACAGAATCTGCCGCATAGGCCACTTGCGGCACGGTAGAAATTGCCACTGCCAAAACCAGCGTTGCCAACACCGATACCCAGAGCTTGAATCTTCTTTGCATTATTGCCCCCTCAAAAATCAATTTAGATCCCCCTTGTGACAACTATCTTTTGAAGCGTGGCACAAACCTTCCGGTGCGCTTCATGTAATCGGTGTAATCGGCATAAGTCACCGATAAAAGTTTCTCTTCCCAGCGCGCCTTGTAATTCAACAGAATCACCAGCAGTAACCAAACGGCCAGCTTCACAACCGCCATTGATTGCACAACACTGCCGAAGGTGGCAATCAGCAATCCGGTGTAAATAGGGTGGCGCACAAATTTATATAGCCCGGTCTCAACAAGTTTGCCGTTCTGGCGCGGCACCGGGTTTGCAGTTAGCGAACTGCCCAGTTGCTTCAACGCAAAATAAAGAATGATCAGCCCTGGTGCAATGAATAAAACACCACCGATGTAGATCCACGGGGTATTGACTTCATCGATAGCCATCAAGACAATTGCGGCAATCAGTGCAAACTGCAGCACTACTAATAAATTGCCCTTGGCTTTATTGCTCATGTTCTTAGAGTACGTGCCAAATCCGGGCAGAAGAAAAGGCGCCCACTTTCGTGGACGCCCTCTCGAATTCTTTTACTAAGACTTACTTAACTGCAGCCTTTAGCTTTGAACCAGCTGAAACCTTAACGGTGTTAGCAGCCTTGATCTGGATTGTCTCACCAGTCTGTGGGTTACGGCCCTGACGTGCAGCACGGTGACCCTTCTCTACTGACAACCAACCAGGAATGGTAACTTTGCCACCCTTAACGATTGTCTTTGAGATGATCTCGAAGAATGAGTCAACAACGCGGTTGACCGCTGCCTGAGACTCGCCGGTTTCTGCAGCAATAGCTGCTACTAGTTCGCTCTTGTTTAGAGACATTTGGTCCTCCTGGACATTTAGACGTTTGACGTACTGTCAGGAATCACGCTATCGCCTAGGAAAAACTTGTCATTCACCCCGCTCGGCGTGTTGCCAAGCGGATTTTTTGATTTTCCCTTGATCTGATGCGGTTTTTAGCCCCATACCTCTCCGGGCAAAGCAAAAACCCCCTGATTTTCAGGGGGTTTTCGAAAAAACTTGTTATTCGCTGGGCTTTAAAACCCTTGAATTTACGCGGTTTTTGCGCGGATTACCAAGAAGACTTGGTGATACCTGGCAACTCACCCTTGTGAGCCATGTCGCGGAAGCGAACACGAGAAACACCGAACTTAGCCAAAACACCACGTGGGCGGCCGTCGATTGCATCGCGGTTGCGAACGCGCACTGGAGATGCGTTGCGTGGAAGCTTCTGTAGGCCTAGACGTGCCTCTTCGCGCTGTGCATCAGTTGAGTTTGGGTCAACTAGTGCCTTCTTTAGCGCTAGACGCTTCTCTGCGTAACGCTCAACGATGACTTTGCGCTGCTCGTTCTTAGCGATCTTGCTCTTCTTAGCCATTTTTAGCGCTCCTCGCGGAATTCAACGTGCTGACGTACAACTGGGTCGTACTTCTTCAGAACGATACGGTCTGGGTCGTTGCGACGGTTCTTCTTGGTCACGTATGTGTAACCGGTACCAGCTGTCGAACGAAGCTTGATGATTGGACGGATGTCCTTGTCTTTCTTAG
>JAHEGM010000089.1 GCA_024645105.1 Rhodoluna sp. | reverse complement strand
CCTGAGATGACAGCGAACGAGCAAACACAGCTTCAGCGATTCCAGATACTGGAGTGCCAAGGTTTAGCGCGGTCTGTACTGTCCAAACGCCAGTGCCCTTAGAACCTGCCTGGTCAAGAATCACATCAACCAGCGGCTTGCCAGTCTTGGCATCAACCTGCTTTAGAACTTCTGCGGTGATTTCAATTAGGAATGACTCAAGTTCGCCCTTGTTCCACTCTTCAAAAATTTCGGCAACCTCGGCTGGTGTGTAACCACCAGCGTGACGCAAAATATCGTAGGCCTCAGCAATCAGCTGCATGTCTGCATACTCAATACCGTTGTGAATCATTTTCACAAAGTGACCGGCGCCGTCTGTGCCAACGTGAGTTACACAAGGCTCGCCCTCTGCAATGGCCGCAATTGAAGCAAGAATTGGGCCAAGAGTTTTGTAGGCCTCAGCAGAACCACCAGGCATGATCGAAGGGCCCTTTAGTGCGCCTTCTTCACCGCCCGAGATACCCGCACCAACAAAATTAATGCCTTTTGCTGAAACTTCTTTTTCGCGACGAATGGTGTCAGTAAACAAAGCGTTTCCGCCGTCAACAATGATGTCGCCTGGTTCAAAGCGCTCGGTTAGCTGCGAGATAACTGCATCTGTTCCCTTGCCGGCCTGCACCATGATGATCGCGGTTCGTGGCTTTGCAAGTGATGCCACAAAGTCATCGATGTTTTCAGAAGCTATAAAATCTGCCTCTGGGTGCTCAGTGATAAGAAGATCGGTGCGCTCGTATGAGCGGTTGTAAACAGCAACGGTGTTGCCCTCGCGGCTTGCCAGGTTTCGAGCCAGGTTTGAGCCCATTACTGCTAGTCCAACAACACCGATATTTGCCTGAGTCATGATTCATTCCTATAGATAGGTAAAGGGGAATTTGGCCGAGGCTTCGTTGCGTGGACCTAACCACAACAATATCGCAGTTTTAAGCCTGCAACCAAACAGTGGCGTTTGCCGGCAGTTTGCCTGATTCTAGAGGCGCAGAAGAGGCCAAAACCTTGCCTGCGGGCAGTTTGAACGGCTTGCTACCAAAGTTGGTTAGGCAGTGCCAGCCGCCTGGGCGACTGAAGTGCAGCACCTTTGGTGCCAACCAGTGCTTGTGCCAAGTGATCTCCTCTGGGGCCAAAAGCTTCTTGCGCAGAGCAATTAGCTCACGGTAAAGCTCAAGGGTTGAACCCTTGACGCCATCTTGAGTCTCAACCGATACCGATCCGTACCAGGCCGGCTGAGGAAGGTGCGATCCGCCGGAACCAAATCCAAAAGAAGAGCCGGTCGTGGTCCAAGGAAGTGGCACGCGGCAACCGTCACGGCTCATGCCCATTTCTGGGTTTCTAAAAAACTGTGGGTCTTGCATGTGCTCGGCAGGAATATCAAGAACTTCTTGCAGCGCAAGTTCTTCACCTTGATACAGATATGTAGAACCGGGTAGAGCAAGAAGCAACATGGTCATCGCGCGAGCGCGTGCGGTGCCAAGTTCAATATCTGGTTTTGCAGTGAAGCGATTGTCTTTGTACCAACCAAAAAAGTCGGCGACCTTCGGAAACGCAAAGCGAGTGGCGTGACGAATGATGTCGTGGTTTGAAAGAACCCAGGTTGTGCTGCTGCCAGATTTCTTTGCCGCGTTTAGGTTGTAGGCGGCAATCTCGTGAACCTTCTTTGGGTTCCAGCCGGCACCCAACATGTCAAAGTTAAAACTTTGACCAAGACCGTTGGTGCTTGCATATGCCGGGCGGCGGTTTGCGTGCACCCAAGCTTCGGCAACTGCCATGCGCGGTGGGTCATACTCATTGAAAACTTCGCGCCAAGTTGCGTAAATCTCGTGAACTTCATCGCGGTCAAACAAGTCGTCGGTGCCATCGTCTTTCATCACCTTGACGTCAAATGATTGACGGGCCGGCAGGTGACCGTTCTTTAGGTCTTTTACTAGCGCGTGTGCAACGTCAACGCGGTAGCCGTCAACCCCGCGATCGCTCCAGAAGCGCAAAGTCTTGATGAAGTCATCGCGCACCTCTTGGTTGTCCCAGTTCCAGTCCGGCTGCTCCTTGGCAAATAGGTGCATGTACCACTGGCCAGGGGTGCCGTCTGGTTCGGTGATGCGGGTCCATGCGGTTGGGCCAAAGTGGCTAGCTAACTCAGACGGACGAATCTCACCGTTTTCACCTAGGCCATCTCTAAAGATGTATCGGTCTCGCTCAGGGGAGCCTGGCGCAGCCTTTAGGGCAGCCTGAAACCATTCGTGCTGATCGCCAGAGTGATTAGGTACCAAGTCGGCAATTAGGCGAATGCCGTTTTTGTGCAGTTGTTCAACCAACTGGTCAAACTCGGCGAGGGTGCCGATGCGAGGGTCAATGTTGCGATAGTCGTCAACGTCATACCCGCCGTCGGCTAGCTGAGAAGGGTAGAACGGGCTCATCCACACGGCATCAATGCCGAGGCTCTTCAGGTAAGGCACCCTGCTGATGATTCCCTTTAGGTCACCAATGCCGTCTCCATTGCCATCGGCAAAGCTGCGAGGGTAAATCTGGTAAATAACAGCCTGACGCCACCAGTTTTTGTCGCCTTTTAGGAATGTGTGCTCAGCCATGATTTCTCTCTTGCCTTATGGAATAAGGCAACAATATCGCAGGTTTTGGGATGATTTGCCACCCCGATAGGGTTGGAGACTTAGACGGGGGATTCCCGCAAATGAGGAAGTTGTAATACTAAATGGCTGCACTGCTTTACCGTCTTGGCAATTTTTCGGCTCGTAAGGCATGGTTTGTAATCATTGCTTGGCTACTTATTTTGGGAGCCGCCGGAACCGCCGCTGTAACCGCTGGCGGAAAGCTCTCATCGAGCATGTCAATTGATGGTGTGCCATCACAGGTGGTCATTGACCAACTAAAGAAAAACTTTGAAGTCGCTAGCCGCGGTTTAGGCCAGGTCATCTTTCAAAAAGCAGACGGCACAAAGTTCACAGAAACCGATAAGTCGGCAATCGCCGCCGCGCTCGCCGAAGTTGAACTTCTTCCTGGAATTGCGCAGACGCTAAACCCGTTTGAAATTGCCGACGAAATCAAGCAAAGCCAAGACAAGGTAGCTGATGGTTGGGCAAAGCTTGAGAGCGGTAAGAAAGAACTCGAGTCTGGCAAGGCAGAGATTGCAGCCAACAAAATCAAGCTGGCCGATGGTCTTGCAAAACTAGATGCGGCCGAAGCAAAACTAAAGAAGCAGTCTGCCGAGCTTGAAGCTGGCATTGCACAAATGAAGGCAGCTGGTGCCCCGCAGACCCAGATTGATGCGCTGATTGCAAACCGCGCTCCTATCGCAGCCGGTTTCGCAGAAATTAGCAAGCAGCGCAAAATTATTGAATCAGGTCAGAGCAAGCTCGTTGCAGCCGAAGTTAAATTGGTTAGCGGCGAAGAAGAACTTGTCTCAGGTAAAACAGAACTTGAATACGCCGATCAGCTAATGGCGGCAAGCAAGAATTTCAGCACCGTATCTGCCGACGGCACCGTTGCGCTGGCAACAATTCAGTTTGATGTTCCGGGTGTTGACGTAGAAGAGCCAACTCGCGAGGCTGCAGTTGAAAAACTGAAAGAGGCAAATCTTGCCGGCATCAACATTGAGTTCTCACAAGATCTAACTAGATCAGTATCTGAGATTCTGGGCGTTGGCGAAATTGTGGGTCTTGGAATTGCCGCAATTGTTTTGTTCATCATGCTTGGCACATTTATTGGTGCGGGTCTGCCGGTAATTCTTGCCGTGATTGGCGTTGGAATTTCAGCGGCATCCACACTGGCGCTGTCATCGGTTATTGATATGGACTCAACCACACCGGTGCTTGGCGTGATGCTTGGCCTTGCGGTGGGAATTGACTACGCGCTGTTTATTTTGAACCGTCACCGTCGCCAGTTGAAGGCCGGCGTTGAGCTTCGTGAATCAATTGGTCTAGCCACCGGCACCTCCGGTAACGCTGTGCTCTTTGCCGGCATCACCGTAATCATTGCCCTTGCGGCACTGAACCTCACCGGCATTGGCTTTGTTGGCCTAATGGGTTCAATGGGCTCGTTGGCGATTGCCGTTGCTGTTGC
>JAHEGM010000088.1 GCA_024645105.1 Rhodoluna sp. | reverse complement strand
CGTGCAGAATGTCGTGGCCAGAAACACTGATGGTTCCCGACTTGATTGGAATAAGTCCGATAGCAGCGCGACCGATTGTGGTCTTGCCTGAACCTGATTCACCTACGAGTCCGACGATTTCACCCGGATAAATCTCAAGGCTGAAGTCTGAGACGGCCTTGAAGGCAGGAATTCGACCACGCTTCGGGTATTCAATGTCGACGTTCTCGATCTTCAATACCGGTGCAGGCTTTGCAGCACCCTCGTGTTTTAGTTCACGAACCGCAACGGTGCCAAGCTTCGGAACAGCCGAGAGCAACTGCTGGGTGTAAGGGTGCTTAGGGCGGTTGAAGATATTGTCTGCGGTGTCGTGCTCGACGGTGAAGCCGTCTTTCATAACCAAGATCTCGTCTGCCATATCTGCAACAACACCCATGTCGTGGGTGATCAGCAAGATGCCAGAGTTGAGCTTGTGGCGAAGGTCGCGCATCAGGTCGAGAATTTCAGCCTGAACGGTCACATCGAGGGCGGTGGTTGGCTCGTCAGCGATAAGAAGGGCAGGGTCACACGCCAAAGCAACTGCGATCATTGCACGCTGCTTCTGGCCACCTGAAAGCTGGTGAGGGTACTTGTCGAACGAGGTTGCCGGGTTCGGAATGTCAACCAAGGTCAATAGTTCGATAGCACGCTCTTTTGCAGCAGCTGGGCCCATCACAAAGTGAGTGCGAAGAGTTTCGACAATCTGAAAACCGATTGTGTAAACCGGGTTCAGAGCCGTCATTGGCTCCTGAAAGATGTAGGCCACTTCTTTGCCGCGGAACTTGCGAATCTGCGAGTTGTTAAGACCCAGCATCTCTTGACCCTTGACCTTCACGCTGCCGCTTAGACGCGCGTTTGATGCAAGAAGACCCATGAGACCCATCGAGCTCGAGCTCTTGCCCGAACCTGACTCACCAACGATGGCAAGCACTTTTCCGGCCTGAACCTCGTAGTTCATGTCGATGGCGGCCGGATACCAGCTGCCGTCAACCCAGAATTCAACGTTGTAGTTTTCGACCTTGAGAATTGGTGTAGTCACTGTAATTACTTTCTTTCTTCAACGGCAGTTAACGACAAACCTGCGAAACTTAGTGAATGACGAACTTGATTGTTTTCAGACCCCGAAGCGCTCTCATTTTGGCAGCAGCTGCTGGCGCCATGATTTTGCTCTTTTTGATTCAGGTCATTTTCTTTAGCGATCGCATCGAGTTCTCGAGCATCGCTTTTGGAATCTTGCTGGCAACAACCGTTTGGCTGCTGCTGGTTCGCCCAAAACTCGAGGTTTTTGACGAGGGAATCAAGATTGTTAACCCCTTGATTACCGCCGTCGTTCCACTGCGCGAGATTGACATGGTCGACACTCGCTTCGCTCTGACGGTTTTCACTCGAGGCAAGAAGATTAGCGTCTTCGTTGCACCCGCACCCGGCCGCTGGCACGCCAGATCGGTTCGAGCCGGTGAGCTCAAGGGTCTCGAGCTCAACGCTGGCGACGTCATTAGCCCCGGCGATTCGCCCAGAAGCCACTCGGGTCAGGCAGCACAAATCATCAAGCTGCGCATCAAGAGCGTTGGCACCGAGGTTGGCGACTTGCGCGCCAGCGCTCGATTCAACTACGCAGCAGCTGGCACCTTGGTTGCCAGCATCGCGCTGTTCTTGATTCTTAGTGTCTTGCACGTTTAGACCGCAGCCTTCTTAATCTCGCGCGCAGCTGCCTTCTCTTTGGCTGTGATGCGACGCTTCTGGCGTGGGTCGAACGCGTCGCGAAGACCATCTCCAATGAAGTTGATGCAGAGCGCGATCGAGATGATGAAGAAACCTGGGTACCAGAACAACCACGGACGGGTGCTGAACGCTTCTTGGTAGAGGCTAATTAGCGATCCGAGTGATACGTCAGGAGCAACCACACCGAAGCCTAGGTAGCTCAAAGCGGTTTCAGTAAGGATTGCACCAGACATCGAGAGAGTCACCGAAACGATGATGACACCAACGGCGTTTGGCAAAATGTGCTTGAAAATGATGCGACGGTTCGAAGCACCAGCAACACGTGCAGCGTCTACGAACTCACGCTCACGCAGGCTCAAGAACTCTCCGCGCACAAGTCGCGACAGACCAGTCCAGGCAAATAGACCAAGGTAAAGACCCAAGAACATAACACCGAGGTTTCCAACACGGAAACCAATAACAGCACCGATGATGATTGCCGGAATGGTGATGATGAGGTCAGTAAAACGCATCAAAAGGGTGTCGACCCAGCCACGGTAAAAGCCCGCGATCGAGCCCACGATGGTTCCAATTACGCCACCGAGGGTTCCGATGATGAGCATGATCAAGATTGACTGCTGAGCTCCACGCATTACGAGAGCGAAGTAGTCACGACCGATGTCATCTTGACCAAAGGGGTGGTCACCAAAACCGAAGTTCTCGGTAAATGGAACAAGGTTCAAGGTAGGGCAACCTACTGTTCCGCCTGGGCAAGACTCATACTCAAGTTCTGGCAGGTCGGTAATTGAGTAGTGCCACCAACCTGAAATCGAGATTGGCTTCTCTTCGCTACCGAGGTGAATACCTGAAGCAGTGAAAACGAACAAGACAATCGCAAAGAGCGAGAACAAAGCCGCCATTGCCGCACGGTGGCGAACGAAGCGACGGAGTACGATTTGGCCTTGGCTTAGACCCTCTGTCTCTTTGTTGGCAATAGCGTTTTCGTTGCCCTGAGCTGAAGAATCAGTTGATTCGATGTTGTTTTTCTTAGCCATGAAATTACCTCACACGGATTCTTGGGTCTAGGGCCGAATAGACAAGGTCGGCGAAGAGGTTCGCCATGATTGCCAAAAAGCTGGTCAAAATTGCAACGCCCATTAGCAAGTTCAAGTCGAAGGTAGTGATTGCTTTGTTGAACAAAGTTCCCATACCGATCCAACCAAAAACGCGCTCGGTAATGATTGCTCCACCGATTAGTCCGGCGATGTCCCAGGCAACCAAAGTGGTCAAAGGAATCATTGCGTTTCTAAACGCGTGACGCATGATCACGGTGCGCTCGGTTAGGCCCTTTGCGCGCGCGGTGCGAATGTAGTCCTGGTTCAAAACCTCTAGCAAGCTGCCTCGGGTGTAACGAACGTAACCAGCAAACGAGATGATGCAGAGTGCCACTGTAGGCAACACGAGGTGAAGAAGCGCGTCAAGAGTTGACATCCAGAAATCTGGGTTCGCCATTAGCTCGTCTTGCAACAAGGTATTGGTCTGGCCAACTGTAGGAATTGGTCGGTAAGAAATGTAGTCGTTGCTTGTGTATGGCAACCAGGTCTGCATCAGACGGTCTACGAAAATAAAGGCCGCGACGATTACTGCCGTAAGAGTTGTGGTTCGCATCACAGCTGATCGGTCTTCTTTAGCTGCCAACCAACCTGCAATGAGTCCTACACCGACGGTTGCACCGGCAAGAGCAAGCAGTAGCAAGAAACTGAAGTCCTTGTTTAGCAAAGGCTGAATTGGGTAATAGATGATGCCACCGAAAACTGCCATAGCCAGTGAGCCATATAGAGCCGACTTGTTTCCAAGCCCGGTAGAAAGCACTGTGACTCCAACAGCAACACCAGCGCCCAAACCGACAACCATGATCGGCCCAAGACCCGGGTTGTTAAACCAGTTGATCGCGCCCAAGAAAGTTAGCAAAGAAGCGGTGACTGCAAAGGCAGACACGAAAACGATTGCTGTCTTCTTTCGTGTCGAGGCTAGAACACCTGCCCATAACGTTGCCGAGGCCAGACCTATGCCAACCACCCATTGCCACGAGAGTTCGGCGGCAGCCAACCAGTTGTTGAATTCGATTGCCAAGAATTGCTTGAGCAAAACCGCTACCCAGAAAATCGGTAGCGAGAAGAACAAGAACGACACGAAAGTGATCGAGTAGTCGAAACGGCTGTACTGACGAAGAGCAGTGATCATGCCGATTGCGATGCCCAAGAAAATCGCAATGAAAGTTGCAGCAACAACTAGACGCAGGGTTGTCGGAATCGCTGTGCCAATTTGCTCGGCAACGCTTTCTCCGGTTCTAGTTTTTCCAAGGTCAAAGTTTCCGGTGAATCCACCGAGAAGGCCACCCAGCCACTTAAAGT
>JAHEGM010000083.1 GCA_024645105.1 Rhodoluna sp. | reverse complement strand
ACCAAGCCCATCTTTCACACCGCGTGCATCTGGCGCCTGCAGAAACGGAAAAGCCGATATGTCGCCAAGCCCAAGTTGGGCAGCCTGCAAAATAACCGATGCCAAGTTGGTGCGCAGAATCTCTGGGTCGGTAAAGTCTGGGCGCGATTCAAAATCTTCTTCGGAATACAGCCTGATGACCACACCGGGGCTAGTTCTACCGGCACGACCAGCGCGCTGGTTGGCACTTGCCTTAGAGATTGCCTCAATCGGCAGTCGTTGAACTTTTGCCCTCGGGCTGTAGCGCGAAATGCGCGCGGTACCGGCATCAATTACGTATTTGATATTCGGAATCGTTAGCGAGGTTTCGGCGACATTCGTTGCCAAAATGATTCTTCGGCGAAGACCGGCGAGTTTGCTGGTTTCAAAAACTCGGTGCTGCTCGGCAGCGCTTAGGCGGCCATACAGCGGCAGCACTTCAACACCCTTGCCGAGTGCGCCGCTGGTGACACGACCTTCAATTGCTTCTTGCGCATCACGAATTTCCGATTCGCCAGATAGAAACACAAGAGTGTCGCCGTCTGGTTCGTTTTTTAGTTCATCAAGCGCGTTGACGATTCCGTCAAGGTAATCGCTGGCGGTTGTTTCTTCATCTGGATCTGTGTCGTCTCCCGCCTCGCGAGCGGTTGGACGGTAGCGCACCTCAATAGGAAATGTGCGGCCCGAAACTTCAATAATTGGAGCGTCGTTGAAGTGCTTGCTAAACGATTCCGGGTCAATGGTTGCCGAGGTGACAATTACTTTGAGGTCTGGCCGCTTAGGTAAAAGTTGCTTTAGGTAACCAAGCAAGAAGTCAATGTTAAGACTGCGCTCGTGCGCCTCGTCAATGATGATGGTGTCATAAGGCTCAAGGTTGCGGTGACGCTGCATTGCGTTTAGCAAGATTCCGTCTGTCATTACTTTGACTCTTGTGCCTGCGCTTGAGGTATCGGTAAAGCGCACCTGGTAACCAACTAGACCACCAAGTTCAACCTTTAGTTCTTCGGCGATGCGCTCAGCAACTGCACGAGCGGCAATGCGGCGCGGTTGAGTGTGAGCAATACTGGTGCGGCCAAGCTCAAGGCACATCTTTGGTATCTGGGTGGTTTTACCAGAACCGGTGGCACCGGCAATTACAACTACCTGGTTGTCTCTAATGGCATCAAGAATCTCTTGCCTGCGTTGACTTACCGGCAGATCACCAGGGTAGGTAATCTGCAGTGCGTTTGGTTCAGGCGTTCCCATTTAGTCTTGTGGCCAACCACCCGGCGGGCCAATAAATAGCAAGGTTGAAAAGATTGCGATGATTACCGCTAGAAGCACTACCGCGAGCAATACCGGGCGATTAATGAACCAGCGAAACAGCGAATCAAACCAGTTGTTGTCACGCGGGTCCGCAGACTTTTCGCGGCGCCACTGGCCAACTAGACGGCCCTTGCGCTCAGCAGAAATTTCAAAGGGTACCGTGGCAAACGGAATGATGGCAAGGGCAATTGCCAAAACGGTGCGGCCAATACCCCATCTATTGTTTACGCCAACAAGAGCTGCAGAAACTCCGTAGCCCAAGAACACGGCACCGTGAATTCCACCAACGATTGTGATCAGTGGCCCTGGAGCACCAGGAAAAATTGCACGGATGGTTAGGCCGCCAATTAGCAGAGCCCAGGTCACGCCCTCACTCAACGCGAATGCTTTATAAAGAGTGCGTGGTGAACTAAAGATTGTTTTTGACATGCTGCCCCCGATTGTTCCTTCTACTTAATGTTTGCGCGAATTTCGTCTAGAACTTTCATGTTCTCAATAGTCCAAGAAACAGGGTGCTCGACGCATTGGGTATTGCCGGCAAAGATTGCCGCGCTAACAGCTTGAAGCATGTGTGCGTAGCCCGCACCCTTGGTTTCAAACTCAATTAGTTCGCGAGTTGGCTCGCCTTGGTAGACATAGGTCAAGATCTCTAGAGCCCGCGAGTTCCAGAATTGACCCTTTAGCTCAACAGTCTTGGCCGAACCAATTACGCGGCCGCCAAAACCGTAGCGAGAAACCAAAGAAGAGATACCGTGGCCAATTACTCCGTTTTCAAACACAAAAGTTGTGTCTGCGTGTGCATCGGCCCCGTTGGCAAAACGATTTCCAAAGGTAACCTGCTTGGCAATTGGTGAGCCTGACATCCATCGGTTGAATGTTGTGGTGTAGACACCCTGATCCAAAGTTGTTCCGCCACCAAGTTCGTGATTAAACAGGCGGTGCGAATTATCAAATGGAACATTCATGCCAAAGTTAGCCTCAATTGAAATCAGCTCGCCTAGCTCACCGTTTTCAATCATTGCCTTGAGGGCGTTGTGCAGTGGCAAGAACTTGGTCCACATTGCTTCCATCAAGAAAAGGTTCTTGGCTTTGGCTAGTGCATCAAGCTTGGCCGCTTCATCGGCGTTCATGGTGAACGCCTTTTCAACCAGCACGTGCTTGCCGGCCTCAAGAGCAGCGGTTGCCTGAGCAAAGTGCTCTGAGTGCGGGGTTGCCACGTAAATGACATCAATGGCCTCGTCGGCCAGTGCCTCATCAAAAGTGAGAGCCTTGGCCTCAATGTTGAATTCCTTGAGCCTGGCCTCAGCCTTGGCTGGGTCCCTAGAAACCAGCGCATAAAGATTGGTGCCGTCGGCTAGTGCAAAATCATTCAAAATTAGCTCTGCCATCAGGCCGGTGCCAACCATTGCCCAGTTCAATTTAGTCATGAGCCAAGCCTAACCCCGGTTTGGCGCTGGCTAATTAGTGCAGGTGTTTGCGCTCTAGCGCAGCACCCTCAACATCAACATCAGGCAAAATGCGATCAAGCCACTTTGGAATCCACCAGGTTGCCTTGCCGAAAATTGTCATGGCAGCAGGCACCAAAAGCAGGCGAACCAAGAATGCGTCGATCAGGACGCCAATTGCCAAACCAAAACCAACTGGGCGAATCATGGCTAGGTGTGAGAACGCGAATCCACCAAATACCGTGACCATGATCAAAGCAGCTGCAATTACTACCGCGCGACTTAGTTTCATGCCGTAGTTAATTGCCGCGTTGGTGTCTTTGCCGTGGGTGTGCGCCTCGCGCATTCCAGAAACTAGGAACAGCTGGTAGTCCATCGCCAAACCAAACAGAATTCCAATCAAGAAGATTGGCAAGAAGCTAAGAATTGGGCCCGGGTTGTGAACCCCAAAGATTTCACCCAACCAACCCCACTGGTAAACGGCAACTACAGAACCCAAGGTTGCAAACACGGTTAGCAAGAAGCCACCGGCGGCAATCAAAGGAATCAAGAATGATCGGAACACCAAAACCAGAAGCAGCATAGAGAGCAAAATTACGGTGCCAAGATAAAGCGGCAACACATCCGCAATCTTTTTCGAGATATCGATGTTGGTTGCAGTAAGCCCGGTGACACCAAGCTCGGCGTTGTACTCAGCTTCGAAGCCAGCATCTAACGCACGAAGATCGCGAACCAACTTTTCTGTTTCAACGCTTGATGGTTCAACACTTGAAACAACTTGGAACAAAAGTGTTTTCTTGTCATCAGAAACTGCTGCCGGAACTACCGCTGAAACGTTTTCTAGCGCAAATAGTTTTGTGGCTACCTCTGCCTGCAACTTGGTTAGGTCTTCCTCGGCAACCGCCTCAGGCATGGATAGCACTGTTGGAATCTGGCTGTTGAAACCAGGGCCAAAGGCATCGGTAGTGATTACGTAAGCGCGGTAAGGAGATGAATCTGGTGACTCGGCAGAGCCATCAGGTAGACCAAGTCTCATACTGCTAAACGGAATAGCCGCAATAAGTAGCAGGGTGACTGTTGCCAACACGGTCAACCAAGGGTGACGGTTTGCCCAAACGGCCTTGTCGGCGGCGGCCACTTCTTTTTTGGCTGAGGACTTCTTGGCAGCCGGCTTTACCTCTGCCAGAGCAGCCCGTTCTTTCTTCGAAAGAATTCGATGGCCAACCAAAGACAAAGCGGCCGGGGTTGCGGTGATGGCTATCGCAACAGCAACGGCAATCGCCAACGAGCCCATTGAACCCATTAGGCCAACAAAGCCAATGCCGGTGAGGTTCAGTGCCGCAAGGGCAATGATTACGGTGATGCCGGCAAAGAGCACAGCGT
>JAHEGM010000076.1 GCA_024645105.1 Rhodoluna sp. | reverse complement strand
CGATGCGAGCTCGTGGATCCAAGTTTTTGTAAACGCGGTGGCCAAAGCCCATCAGGCGAATGCCGTCTTCTTTGTTTTTCACGCGCTGAATGAAAGCCTGAACGCCCTCACCCGAGTCTTTTATGTGCTGAAGCATCTCAAGTACCGCTTCGTTTGCTCCACCGTGCAAAGGACCAAACAAAGCGTTGATGCCTGAAGATATTGAGGCAAATAGGTTGGCCTGGCTTGAGCCGACCAATCTAACTGTTGAAGTTGAGCAATTCTGTTCGTGATCGGCGTGCAGCACAAGCAAAGTGTCAAGCGCCTTTGTGACCACAGGGTTTTGCACGTATTCCTCGGCCATGTTGCCAAAGTTCAGGCGCAAGAAGTTTTCTACGTATGAAAGGGAATTGTCTGGGTAAAGAAGTGCCTGACCCATACTGTTTTTATGCGCGTAAGCCGCTAGAACTGGAAGCTTGGCAAGCAGGCGAATTGTTGAAAGTTCAACCTGTTCAGGATCGTGTGGATCTAGTGAATCCTGATAGAAAGTAGAAAGCGCAGAAACACCTGCGGCTAGAACTGCCATAGGGTGTGCGTTTTGCGGCATTGCGTGGAACAAATTCTTTAGGTCTTCGTGCACCAAAGTGTGACGACGAATCTTCTCTTCAAACTCAGTCAATTGCGTAAGAGTTGGTAGCTCACCGTAAATCAAAAGCCAAGCGGTCTCTAGGAATGATTTGGTTCCAGCCAACTGTTCGATTGGGTAACCGCGGTGACGAAGGATTCCCTTTTCGCCATCAATAAATGTGATCGCAGATTTTGTGGAGGCGGTGTTTACGAACCCTTGGTCGTAAGCCGTTAGTCCGGTGAGTGCAGTGAACTTTGAAATATCAACTGCATCGTGACCATCTACTGCCGAGATAACTGGAAGGTCGGCTGTGATTTCACCATAAGTGACTGTGACTTTTTCGCTCGAGGTCATCGAAGCTCCTACTGCTGTCTATTGTGCTGTGGCCCTGTTTAGGCCTTTGACAAGCCTATGGCATCGTGCAACCTGCGCGCTCCCTCGGCGATTTTGTCATCGGTTGCGGTGATGGAAAAACGAACAAACTCTTGGCTGGATTCGCCGTAAAACGTGCCAGGCACCACAACGATGCCCAATTCAGCCATGCGATCAACGGTCGCCCAGCAGTTTTCGCCCAAGGTTGCCCAAAGATACAAGCCGGCTTGGCTATCGGCCAACCTGAAGCCGTATGCCCTAACCGCGGAAAGCAAAACCTCGCGACGCTCTCGATAAATTTCTTTCTCGATTGCAACGTGCTCCTCGTCACCGAGGGCTACGACCATCGCACGCTGCACCGGACCCGGCGTATTAAGCCCTGCATGCATGCGCAAATTGACCAGTGCCTTAATCAAGGAGGATTCACCAACCGCAAATGCAGCACGGTATCCGGCCATGTTTGACTGCTTACTCAATGAATAAACCGCCAAAACTCCTTCGTGACTGTCGCCGCAAACTCTAGGGTCTAGCACGCTTGGAATAAGTTTTTCACCCCATTGACCCCAGCCAAGTTCTGCGTAGCATTCGTCACTGGCCAGTAACGCGCCAAGCTCTCGAGCCTTATCTACAGCAGCCTTCATCTCGGCAACATCCATGACGCGCCCATCGGGGTTGCCCGGTGAATTTATCCAGATTAGTTTTGCATTTTTTGGCCACTTGGCTGGATCGTCTTCGGAAACTATTTCTGCTCCGCAAAGTGCGGCACCAACTATGTAAGCGGTGTAAGCAACCTTTGGCTGTACAACAACATCACCAGGGCCAAGACCCATCAAAAGCGGCAACCAAGAGATTAGCTCCTTTGAGCCGATGGTTGGCATTACCTGTTCAGGTTTAAGATTTGGCACGCCGCGTCGTCTGGCAAACCACTCGACAACCGCTGCCTTGAATTCAGGCGAACCTCCGGTAGAAGGGTAACCGGGGGCATTCGAAGAAGCGTTTAGGGCGTCTTGAATAATGATTGGCGTTGGGTCAACCGGTGAACCAACTGAAAGATCAACCGCGCCGCCTGCATGCAGGGCCGCTTTTGCCGCATATGGCTTTAGCTGTTCCCACGGATACTCGGGCAGGCGATCAAACATAACTGAACTAGGCCTGTGGAGGCAGCGCAGTGATTACGGCGTGATCAGAGTTGATCAAACCAACCTTTGCCGCACCGCCAGGTGAACCAATCTCGCTGAAGAACTCAACGTTGGCCTTGTAGTAATCAGACCACTGTGAAGGAAGGTCGTCTTCGTAATAAATTGCTTCAACCGGACAAACTGGCTCACACGCACCGCAGTCAACACATTCATCGGGGTGAATGTAAAGCATACGGTCACCCTCGTAAATGCAGTCGACCGGGCATTCTTCAATACATGCCTTGTCTTTAACATCAACGCAAGGAAGCGCAATTACGTAAGTCAATGAATATCCTTTCGGGAACTGACTCTAGTTTAACGATGGCCGCGTGAACTGCGACGCCACGCACCGGGTTGTACTTTTGGAAACAAGATCACTAGGCCACAAATTCCTATAGAGCCATAGGCCCAGATGAAACCGGCGTCATTGCCCGGAATAAACAGCTCGCCGCCGGGCTGGCGCTGGGCCAGCCAAAATACGGTGGCGGCCAGGGTTGCCGTAATTAGGTAAAGGGCACCGCGGCTGCGGCGAAGCAAACGAAGTGAGATTGCTAGCGATGCGGTCATGATCAGGGCAACGATAAGACCAATTGGGGTTTGGGCCGCATCATTGGCGCGAACCTGATGCATCATGGTTCCAGCTAAGGCAATAAGAACACCCAGCGGCATGGCCCAGAGAAACGTAAATGCCGAACGGATGCCCACGAAAATACTTGGTGAAGACAACCGGAGCCTTTCAGGGCGATCGTAACGAATCTCTTTGCCCGGGACTACAGAGTAAGTCTCAGCACCCACGGCAACTTGGCTGGCGTGAGCCTCTAGGGCAGCCTTTTTGACTGGAGCGGTTTTGGCGTTTCCAAGCTCCACGTCAAATCTCTCTCGTGGTTCTGCAATTACCCAAAACTGCGGCGCCCTACCGCGACGACTCTTGGCAACTTTTCTAACCGCCATTGCAGTTGCGTCGTGCGCAGCCTTGTGGTCTGGGTGACCAAAACCACCTCGGCTGTTATAAGTCAAAACTGCATCTGGCTTGAAGTCGTTTATTTTCGCGATGATGTCATCGGCAATTACGTTTGTTGCGGCGGCAGACAACGCCAGTTCATCAAGATTTTTTGGCTTGATAGGTTTACCAAATGCATTGATTCGCATACCCGAATCCAAGTAGGCACGAGTGCCGGCAAAGGCATGCTGCACCGAACCATATGCCTTTAGGGCTTCTTGCAGTTCAGACGCACGAAAGGAACCCATTGCTGCGAGGTTTCCCTCTAAGGCTTTTAGCTCATCAAGTTTGACCTTGCCACGCTCGCCGCGAGTGAGGGTGAGCACAAATACTTCAGCCTTCGCCGCCAAGCGATCTGCAATTACGTGACCCGTGAACAGACTCTCGTCATCTGGGTGTGCGTGCACGATTAAGAGACGCTTTGGTGCAAATTTTGCTTTAGCCATAACTCAACTTTAGAACAAAACCCCCAGCATTTAGCTGGGGGTTTTGAATAGAAACGGTTAGTTTTTCTCGCTTGCGTTCTTACGCTGTGAGTACAAGCGGGCACGCACGTTGGCATCTAGCTCAACCTTGCGAATACGGGTTGCCTCAGGGGTCACCTCAACACACTCGTCTTCGCGAGCAAACTCAAGGCACTCCTCCAAAGACAAGGTACGTGGCGGAGTCAGAGACTGGAATTCATCAGAAGAAGCAGCTCGCATGTTGGTGAGCTTCTTTTCCTTGGTGATGTTAATGTCCATGTCATCGGCGCGTGAGTTCTCACCAACAACCATTCCGGCGTAAACCTCGCTGGTTGGCTGAACAAAGAATGAGCCACGCTCTTGCAGGCCAATCATTGCGAACGGGGTAACTACACCAGCGCGGTCGGCAATCAATGACCCGTTGTTTCGAGTGGTGATTTCGCCAGCCCAGGCGTCGTATCCAGCTGAGATTGCGTTTGCAATACCTGTTCCCTTGGTCTGAGTTAGGAACTCAGTACGGAAACCAATCAGGCCACGGCTAGGAACACGGAACTCCATGCGAGTCCAACCGGTTGAGTT
>JAHEGM010000075.1 GCA_024645105.1 Rhodoluna sp. | reverse complement strand
TGACTGTTAGCCAGGTATGCCCTCCAGCGCTGCGAACGCTTAGCCAATGCGTAGCTGGAACCCTGAACCGATGAAGTTGGATCAAGCAAAGCCAATTTCTCACCAAAACGCGTTTCAAAAAAGGTGCCCGAGGTTTTTCTCATAAACAGCAGCGCATCGCGAAACTTGATTTTGCGCGGGCGCTCGGCGTAGGCCTCAAGCGCCTGCTCCAATACTCTGGCCGGCACCGCTGTTGAATCGGTTGGTGTGGCTAGCCAGGCAAGGGCCACTCTTGAAGGAGTAAGTTTTTTGCACATCACATCTGCGATTGCATCTTGGACAGCCTGCACCAAAATATGCTGCGCACCAGGCGCGTAAGCATATTGACCAAGCACAATTCTTTCTTTGCGAGTGCTTGCGATGCTCGACACCCAGCTGGCTACAGCCTCGGCATCTTGAATTAGGTCAAGCCCAGCGTTTTGTGCGATGAAATCATCAGTCAGCAAAGCCACACCTTCGTCGACGCGTCTTTTGAGAACCGGAACCAAAAGCGTGCCGGCAGATTTGCGGGCGTAAGAGATGAGTTCGAACCATCTGCTTGAAGAAGGCCTGGCCACAACGGCCACTGTGCCACCAAGATCTAACCAGTACTTAGTTGGGGCGTACTCTGCGGCGCCAGCCAAAGCAACCAAGACATCCATAGAAATTGGCAATTTTTTATGAGCGTCTAAAAATTTGAATGACCCAACTAGCTCTGGTTCGGCAAGATTTTCGTGGGTCCAAATTTGGGCGGCATCCGTGAGTGTAGAAATACCTGGAACGCGAAGCGGTTTAATTTCTCCGGCCCCAGCAATTGTGAATGTTCCTACTTGCTCGCGGCCTGCCCAACCCGCACCAATAATGTGGGAAAGCTTGGTGCCATTTTCATCACGGATGGAATCTGAGAGTTCCTGCAGACCAAGTCTGGCTATCTCAAGCAGGTTCTGTTCCTGATAAAACTCGCTCTTGGCTAGATCGCTATAGACCTGCTGGTACTGCTTTCGCCAATTCTTGGTGGCCAACACTTTTGCGTTTAGTTCTGCATCTACTTCGCGGGTTGCCACATCAAGCACCTTGCGTGCCAAGAGGGTTGAACCTATTTTCTCGCCAGAGGCGCTGTCGTAGAAGTTCAGTGGCATACCCATAGCCTATTGCTAGGGCTAAACTTTGTGACTATGAGCGCGATCACCAAAAAGACCTCGAAACTGGCCGATGGCCGCGACCTTTTCTACTTTGATGATGCTAATTCAACCCTTGCTCCTGAGCGCAAAGCAGACCTAAGAAACCTCGGCGACCGCCCAGCAGTAGCCGAGATGAGACTGGATTCTCTGACCGGGGAATGGATTTCAATTGCCGCCGCCAGAAACAACCGCGCATTTTTGCCGCCGGCAAACCAGTGCCCGTTATGTCCAACTTCGGCAGGCAATCAGTCGGAACTACCAGACAACTTTGATGTTGCCGTTTTTGAAAACAAGAGTCCTTCTTTTGGCCCAGACCTTCTCGCTGAAGACGATGAGGCATTCACCGTTGTGCCCAATCTAGAAATTGGTAGCAAGAGAGCTTCTGTTGGTCGCTGCGAAGTGGTGGTATTTAGCCCGGAGCACTTGGGCTCTCTAGGGCAGCTTCCTGTTTCAAGAGTAAGAACCGTGATTGAAGCTTGGGCTGATCGCACCCAGCACCTAATGAGCCTGCCTGGCGTTCGACAAGTTTTTCCATTTGAAAATCGCGGCGAAGAAATTGGCGTGACCTTGCACCACCCACACGGGCAAATTTACGCTTACCCGTACGTGACCCCAAGAACTCGCAAAGTGCTTGACTCAATCAAGGCATACGGGCCAAACCTTTTTGAAGACACTTTGGCATTTGAACAAAAAAGTGATCGTGTTCTAATCAAGGGTGAGCATTTCACCGCGTATGTGCCGTTCGCCGGTCGCTGGCCGATTGAGATTCACCTGCTACCCCACCGCCACGTGCAGAACATCGCGCAACTCAGCGAAGAAGAACGCGACGAATTGGCCGCGATTTACTCGCGCCTGCTAAGCGCCCTCGACAAAATTTATGACACCCCAACCCCATACATCTCTGCCTGGCACCAGGCTCCGCTTGTTGCCGGCGGTGACAAGGTTCGCCTGCAATTGCAGATAACCTCGCCAAGGCGAGCTGCAGACAAGCTCAAGTACCTGGCCGGTTCAGAATCAGCCATGGGCGCATTCATCGCCGATTTCCCGCCCGAGGTGACCGCCGAGATGATTCGCGGCGCAATCAAATGACCAACCCAACTCTGTTAGCCACAATCGCTGGCTTCAAGCAGGAATATGACAGAGAACCAGCCGGAGTATGGTCGGCACCGGGTCGCGTAAACCTAATTGGTGAGCACACTGACTATAACGAGGGTTTTGTTTTTCCTTTTGCAATTAATCGCCGCACTTATGCCGCGGTTGCTCCACGTCAAGACAATATGATCTGCGTGGCATCGAGTTTTTCAAAAGAAACATTTCAGATTGCCATCTCAGATATTCACCAGGATGAAAAAAACGGCTGGGCCGCGTATCCGTTTGGTGTGGCTTACGCTGTGGCAAAGCTATCGGGTAAACCTCAAACCCAGGGCTTTGATATTTTTATTGACTCAGACGTACCGGTAGGTGCTGGGCTTTCATCTTCGGCAGCAATTGAATGCGCAGTTGGCTTGGCCCTAAATGAACTTTGGAATGCGGGACTAGATAAAAAGGCGTTGGCCAAAGCCGGCCAACTTGGTGAAAACGAAATCGTTGGCGCCCCAACCGGAATCATGGATCAGACCGCATCCCTTTTTGGCGAGTTAGATCATGCCGTATTTTTAGATTGCCGAAGTCTTGAGGCTAAAGCTATTGAACTTGGTTTTGCCGATGCAGGACTTGAGCTTTTGATTATTGACACCAAAGTTGCCCACCGATTAGTCGATGGCGGTTATGCGGCAAGGCGCGCGGCTTGCGAGTCAGGTGCCGAGGCTCTTGGTGCAGCCAGCCTGAGGGATCTAAGCCAGGCGGATCTGACAAGGGCAGAAGAAATTCTTGACCCGGTGACACTTCGCAGGGTGCGTCACGTAATTACAGAGAACTCCCGAGTTGAAGAAACCGTGGCAACCCTAAAGGCTAAAGGCCCACGTGCAATTGGCGAATTGCTCTACGCATCGCACGAATCAATGCGCGATGACTTTGAAATTTCGATTGATGAACTTGATACCGCGGTAGAAACTGCATTGCGTCACGGCGCGATTGGTGCGCGAATGACCGGTGGTGGTTTTGGTGGTGCGGCAATTGCGCTAACCCCAATTGAAAAAATCAGCGAGGTCACCTTGAGCGTGCTGGCCGAGTTTGAAGCGCTGGGTTATGCCAAGCCAGAAATTTTTGCTGTATCAGCTGCCCCAGGGGCAAAGCGCGAACTTTAGTTTGCGCTAAATAAACCCTGCGCGAACTTTAGTTACTGGTTAGAGAGCTTGTCGCCGCAGCGGTAGAAACCAGTCACCAAATTATCGATTGCATCTTTAGCATCAGCCTTCACATCGCCAAGCGCGTAGACGGCAAAGGTGAGTGTGCTGCCATCAGTAGCGCTGATGATTCCGGCAAGGGTGTAGCCCTTCTTAATCCAACCGGTCTTGGCAAAGATGTGGCCGGCGGCATCAATGTTGTCACCTTTGAATCTTGAGGCCAGGCCGCCAGACTCGGCTGAAACCGGAAGCCCCTGGCGAATTGCCTCTATGCCGGAGCCTGGCTTATTTACCAGCTGCATTAGCTTTGCCACAAACATTGGTGAAACCGCATTGAAGTCGCTTAGCCCTGAGCCGTCTTTGATGGTCATGCCCGCGGTGCTCAATCCGGTTGGCGCAAGGGCTTTTTTAATTGCCGCGTCAATTGATTTGAATGATGCCTCGTAGCCAAGATCTAGCGCCACAAGTCTGGCCAGCGCCTCGGCTTCTGTGTTGTCTGAAACCTGAAGCATGTGGGTGATCCACTTGCTGATTGGCTGGCTTGAGACGCTTGCAATTTGAGTTGCGCCATCAGGCATGTTGGCAGCCTCAATGGTTGCGTTTGCAGCGCTGGCGCCAAGAGCTGCCTTGAAGTACTTGCCGGCGTTCAACACAGACTTGCTTGAACGGGTAGAAGTTTCGGCAGCAGGGTTTGAGCGATCGCCGTCAACCTGCAAAGCGGTGACCTC
>JAHEGM010000029.1 GCA_024645105.1 Rhodoluna sp. | reverse complement strand
ACGCAAACTACCGCCCACAGTTCTACTTCCGTACCACTGACGTGACTGGTGTTATCACCCTTCCTGCAGGTACTGAAATGGTTATGCCTGGCGACACCACCGAAATGTCAGTTGAGCTAATCCAGCCAATTGCTATGGAAGAGGGCCTTCGCTTCGCTATCCGTGAGGGTGGACGTACCGTTGGTGCGGGTACCGTAACCAAGATCACCAAGTAATTTCGATTACTTAGAGATTTACTAGAACTCCCTCGGCTTCGGCCGGGGGAGTTCTGCTTTAAGCTCACGCCTTTGAGGGACCGAAATAGACGCCTTGTTTCTGAAATGTAACAACTGTGTAGCGCTTTAGAGAACTGGAATAATTTCCTAAATAGGTTGCGTAGATTTGAGGGGAACGCACGCCGGAGTGAATATCGCAACGGCAAGACCTATTAGGAGGATTCGTGCGAATTAACAAATTAGGGCTGGCAGTTATTGCAGTCGCAGCAACTGTGGCGCTTTCACTGACCGGATGCGCAGCCAGCGATGGTGGAAATGACAACATTGTTTCAGTGAATGGCAGCGAACCTCAAAACCCGCTGATCAGCACGAACACTAATGAAGTTGGCGGCGGATTGATTCTCGACTCAATCTACGCTGGCTTGGTTTATTACGATGAAGCCGGCACACCGGTTAATGACATGGCCGAGTCGATCACGTCGGCAGACAACATCACTTGGGACATCAAAATCAAGAGCGGCTGGAAGTTCACTAACGGCGAGGACGTAACCGCCGACTCATACGTAAACGCCTGGCAATATGGCGCGAAACTTAGCAATGCCCAGCTAAACAGCTATTACTTCGACGCTATTGAAGGTTTCAGCTACGACACTGACACCGAACTTACGGGGCTAAGCGTAGTCAGCCCAACCGAATTCACAGTCAAGCTAAGCTCAGCGCAGTCTGACTTCCCTTTGAGACTCGGCTACTCAGGCTTCTACCCACTGCCTCAGGCATTCTTCGATGACCCAACCGGTTTCGGCGAACACCCAATTGGCAACGGGCCGTACAAGCTCGAGTCAGACTCAGCTTGGAAGCACAACGTCGACATTACTTTGGTGAAAAACCCTGAGTACAACGGTGGCCGCAAGGCGCTAAACGGCGGATTGAACATCGTGTTCTACGCAACCCTAGATGCCGCCTATGCCGATCTTTTGAGCGACAACCTAGACGTAATGGCCGGCATTCCTGATGCTGCCCTAACCACGTTCGAGGGCGACCTTGGTGACCGTGCGGTTATGCAGGGAGCGGCAGTGTTCCAATCATTCACCATTCCTCAGCGTTTGGCACACTTCGGTGCAAACGAAGAAGGTAACCTTCGTCGTCAGGCGATTGCAATGTCTATCGACCGCGTGCAGATCATCGACAAGATTTTCAATGGCACAAAGCAGCCTGCCAGCGACTTCACCTCGCCGGTAATTGCAGGTTGGTCAGACACTCTTGCAGGTGCCGATGTTCTAACCTATAACCCGACAAAGGCAAAAGAGCTTTGGGCTGCAGCAGACGCAATCTCGCCTTGGAGCGGCTCCTTCCAAATTGCTTACAACGCCGATGGTGGGCACCAAGGTTGGGTTGATGCGGTTACTAACAGCATCAAGAACACCCTAGGAATCGATTCAACGGGCGCAGCATATGCAACATTCGCTGAGTTCCGCACCGCGATTACCGACCAGTCAATCGCAACCGCTTTCCGTACCGGATGGCAGGCGGACTACCCAGCACTTGCCAACTTCCTAACTCCGCTTTACCAGAGTGGTGCCGGAGCAAACGACGGCCAGTACAGCAACGACCAGGTAGACGCACTGTTCACTCAGGGCAACTCGGCCGCAACACTTGACGAAGCAAACAAGTTCTACCAGTCAGCTCAAGAGATTCTGCTGAAGGAACTGCCAGCCATTCCTATGTGGTACGGCGTTACAAATGGAGGTTACGGAACGAAGGTTTCAGGCGTAAAATTCGGCTGGAACTCGGTGCCGTTGCTTCACAGCATCATCAAGCAGTAGCATTTAGCAACCAACTATGCGGTGGGGCAGCGGCTTTCTCTAAGTCGCTGCTCCACCGCCATTAGGGTCAACCAATTGTTTTCATACATTCTCAAACGAGCTCTCCAGGCGGTTCCAGTTTTCTTTGGAACCACCTTGCTCATCTATTTCATGGTCTTTGCCATGCCGGGCGACCCAATCGTGGCCCTATTTGGCGACAAAGGAGTCAACGAAGCGGTAGCCGAACAACTTAGGGCGCGCTACCACCTAGATCAGCCGTTCATAATGCAGTACCTGATTTACATCGGCGGTATTTTTCAGGGTGACTTTGGCACCTCATTCTCAGGGCAGCCGGTGGGCGCAATCTTGGCGCAAACCTTTCCAGTCACTTTGCGCCTAGCCACCATTGCAGTCTTTTTCGAAATGGTGGTGGGCATCGGCATAGGGCTTGTTGCCGGCCTTCGCAAAGGAAAGCTTTTTGACAGCAGCACACTAGTAGTTAGCCTGCTTCTAATTTCAGTGCCGATTTTCGTGATCGGATTTGTCTTGCAATTTCTATTCGCCATAAAACTTGGTTGGGCCAGAGCCACGGTTAGCGGCGACGCCACGTTTAGCGAGCTTATTTTGCCGGGCATAGTGTTGGCAACGATTGGTATCGCCTACATAATTCGGCTAACTCGTTCATCGGTAATCGAGACCACTGGGCAAGATTTTGTTCGCACGGCCTACAGCAAGGGTCTCAGCAGTGGCCGGGTGGTCCGCTTCCACGTGCTCCGTAATTCGTTAATCCCGGTGGTCACCTACCTTTCCATTGATTTTGGAATTCTGTTGGTCGGTGCCACGGTGACCGAGGGTATCTTCAATGTGCCTGGAGTTGGCCGCACGCTTTATCAGGCCATTATTCGAGGTGAGGGCCCCACAGTGGTCTCGTTCGTTACCGTAATGGTTTTGATTTATCTCGTGGTCAATCTTCTAACTGACCTGCTTTATGCAGCACTTGACCCAAGGATCCGTTATGGAAAATAAAGCCAAACACTTCGTGGCTCCGTTCAATGAAGCCGATTTTGCGGTGGTTGATGCCGTTCGCGTTGATGCTGAACCAAGCAACCTTTGGCGCGATGCCTGGCGTGATATGCGAAAACGCCCAATGTTCTACATCTCGGGCGTTCTTATTGTGTTAGTTGCATTAATTGCGCTCTTCCCGACTTTGTTCACAAATGTGCCACCAAACGATAATTGCCTACTTGAAAACAGTTCGGCTGGCGCAACCGACGGTCACCCGCTTGGCTTCACGCGTCAAGGCTGCGATGTGTACAGTCGCATCATCTACGGCACGGCCACCTCGCTTTCGGTCGGCCTCATCGTCACTCTGATGACAACTTTGGTTGGAGTCTTCATTGGGGCAATCGCCGGTTTCTATGGCAAATGGGTCGATGCCCTGTTGTCCCGCATTGGCGATATCTTCTTCTCGATTCCTTACATCCTTGCCGCTGTGGTCATCATGTCGGTGTTTTCGAAGTACCGCAACATTTGGGTAATTTCAGCGGCCATCGGTATTTTTGCGTGGCCATCCACGGCCCGTGTGCTGCGCGCTGAAATCTTGAGGGTTAAAAATCTTGATTTCGTGATGGCCTCTACGGCAATCGGCGTTAGTCGCTTTCGCATCCTGATGCGCCACGTCTTGCCAAACTCAATTGCGCCGGTGATTGTCGTCACAACCATCTCGCTAGCCGCTGCCATCGTTGCCGAAGCAACGCTGTCGTTCTTGGGCGTAGGCCTGCCTTCCGAGGTAATGTCTTGGGGCAACGACATCAGTCAGGCTCAAAGCCAACTCAGAAACGCGCCGCAACTGCTTATCTGGCCATCATTGGCACTTTCAATCACGGTACTTTCCTTCATCATGATGGGTGAAGTAATTCGTGACGCACTAGATCCAAAAGCAAGGGCCAGCCGATGAACAATCAAAAGAATTTGATTCCGCTTCTTTCAATTCGCGATTTGGCGATCGACTTTCCAAACCAAAACGGATCCGTCCGAGCTGTTGACGGCGTGAATCTTGACCTTTTTGAGGGCCAGACTTTAGCGATTGTTGGAGAGTCTGGGTCAGGAAAATCAACAACGGCGCACGCGATCATCAATTTGTTGCCCGGTGCCGGCGTAATCTCTGGCGGTTCGATCATGTTCGATGGGCAAGAGCTCATTGGCCTAAACGAAAAAGGCCTAGAGGGCGTCCGCGGAAAGCAGATTGGGTTTGTGCCGCAAGATCCAATGTCTAACTTGAACCCAGTGTGGTCAATCGGTTTTCAGGTTGAAGAGGCTATTCGCGCCAACGGCATTGCTTCGGGTAAGGCCGAGGTAAAGAAGGCCGCAATTGAGGTTTTGCAAAAGGCCGGTTTGCACGATGCTGAAAAGCGGATGAACCAGTTTCCACATCAGTTTTCGGGCGGCATGCGCCAACGAGTGCTTATCGGTATTGGTCTGGCAGCTAAGCCCAAATTGCTAATTGCCGACGAACCCACATCTGCTTTGGATGTGACGGTGCAGCGAACCATTCTCGATCACCTGGCCACATTGACCAAGGCCAGCAAAACTTCGGTGATTCTGATTACCCATGACTTGGGTTTGGCGGCCGAGCGCGCTGAGTTGCTGGCGGTCATGTATCGCGGCAAGATCGTTGAAGCGGGCCCGAGCCTAGAGATTTTAAAGAATCCGCAGCACCCGTACACCAAACGCTTGGTTGGGGCAGCGCCGTCAATTGCAAGCCGAAGAATCAGTGCGGAAGTGGGGCTTGAACTTGGCAGCCGCCTTGATCTAGGTCAGGTCGCTGCAGTGCCTGATTCGAACGTTGATGACTCCATGGTTTCGATTGCGCTAGACAATGTGACCAAGGAATTCAGCATTCGAGGCACCGGATTCAGGAGCACCTCGTTCACAGCGGTCAAGAATGTGTCGCTTAAGGTTCACAAGGGTTCGACCATGGCTTTGGTTGGCGAATCCGGGTCTGGCAAATCTACGGTGGCCAAAATGGTTTTGGGATTAGAGAAGCCAACCTCAGGGTCAATCCGAGTTGACGGCCAAGATGTAGCGGAATTAAAGCCCCGTGAATTATTTGCAATGCGCCGTCGCATGCAGCCGGTCTTTCAAGATCCATTCGGTTCGCTTGATCCACTGCGCAATATTGCCAGCACCATTGCCGAGCCGCTGCAAATACATGCCGTAGGTGACCGCGCATCACGACGTGAACGGGTGCGTGAGTTGCTAGAGCAGGTATCGCTTCCCTGGAGCATCGCTGGGCGTTACCCGAACGAGCTGTCCGGCGGCCAGCGTCAACGCGTGGCCATCGCCCGCGCACTCGCGCTCAAACCAGACGTCGTAATTTTGGATGAAGCGGTATCGGCTCTTGACGTTTTGGTTCAGGCACAGATCCTCACTCTGTTGGCTGATCTGCAGCGAGAACTTGGGCTCACGTACCTATTCATTACTCACGACCTTGCAGTTGTGCGCTTGATTGCCGATCGAGTAAGCGTGATGAATCACGGTGAAATCGTAGAATCTGGCACAACCGACCAAATTTTCGACAATCCGCAGCAGTCATATACCCAAAATTTGCTCGATTCAATCCCTGGGGCCAAGCTCTTTAATTAACTTGCATTGACACGCCATTGTGTGGCAAGATAGACAAGTTCGTGAGTTGTTGCGCTATCTGGCGTAAACCACTGCTGGCATGTGATTCACCGAAAGGTGCATCCCCCGGCAGCTAGAGCAAAAATGTATCCGACTAAACAATCTCGGGTTCGCTTGTGAAAAATAAGCGACACGCCCGACAGCGTGGGTCGGACAAAGCAGTACCCCAGGCAACTGGGTTTGACAGTAAAACAGTGGTGCAACATCAGTAGTGCTACTAAGCGTTTCGCGGGAGACCGCGAATGTGAACGAGAGCGAGTCAAGATGGCCGGACAGAAAATCCGCATTCGACTTAAGTCATACGACCACGAGGTCATTGACACTTCGGCACGCAAGATCGTCGACACGGTTACCCGTGCCGGCGCGACTGTGGTTGGCCCAGTGCCATTGCCGACAGAAAAGAACGTGGTCTGTGTGATCCGTTCCCCACACAAATACAAGGACAGCCGCGAGCACTTCGAGATGCGCACCCACAAGCGCGTAATCGACATCATTGACCCAACACCTAAGGCTGTTGACTCATTGATGCGTCTCGACCTTCCTGCAGATGTCAACATCGAGATCAAGCTCTAAGGAAATCATGTCTGTAAATAGAACCGTAAAGGGACTTCTGGGCAAGAAGCTCGGCATGACTCAGGTATGGGACGAGAACAACAAGCTTGTTCCTGTGACCGTAGTTGAGGCTGGCTCGAACGTTGTTACCCAGATCAAAAACGCTGAGACCGATGGCTACGTTGCTATCCAGGTCGCATACGGCGCCATCGACCCACGCAAGGTAAACCAGCCAATCGGCGGTCACTTCGCAAAGGCTGGCGTTACTCCTCGTCGTCACATCGCCGAGATCCGTACCCAAGACGCAGCTGACTACACCGTTGGTCAAGAGCTTGGCGTTGAGGTACTAGAGGTTGGCTCAAAGGTTGACGTCGTTGGTACCTCAAAGGGTAAGGGCTTCGCAGGTCACATGAAGCGCCACGGCTTCTCTGGTGTTGGTGCATCTCACGGTGCTCACCGCAACCACCGTAAGCCTGGTTCGATCGGTGCATCATCGACTCCGTCACGCGTGTTCAAGGGAACCCGTATGGCTGGTCGCATGGGTACAGACCGTGTAACCACATTGAACCTAACCCTTCACGCAGTTGATGCTGAAAAGGGTCTATTGATCATCAAGGGCGCAATCCCTGGTCCTAAGGGCCAGCTTGTATTCGTCCGCAACGCTGTGAAGGGAGCGTAACCAGAATGGCTGAAACCACAAAGGTAGACGTTCTTGACGTTGCAGGTAAGAAGGCTGGCTCAGTAGAGCTTCCTGCCGACCTGTTCGACGCTCAGACAAACGTTCCGCTACTACACCAGGTAGTAGTTGCACAGCTTGCAGCTGCTCGTCAGGGCACCCAGTCAACCAAGCGTCACAGCGAAGTTTCTGGTACTGGTAAGAAGCCTTTCAAGCAGAAGGGAACAGGTCGTGCTCGTCAGGGTTCGATGCGTGCTCCTCAGATGCGTGGCGGTTACATCTCACACGGTCCAAAGCCTCGCGACTACGACCAGCGCACTCCTAAGAAGATGAAGGCAGCAGCAGTTCGCGGTGCAGTTTCAGACCGCGCTCGTAACGGCCGCCTACACGTCATCAACGAGTTCGCTATCGGTTCAACCCCATCAACCAAGGCTGCAGCGTCAATCCTGTTGTCACTAACCCAGCGCCGCAACGTGTTGGTAGTTCTTGACCGCACCGACGACACCAGCTACAAGAGTTTGCGCAACCTTCAGAACGTTCACGTTCTGCCTGTTGACCAGCTAAACGCTTACGACATCCTGTTGAGCGACGACTTGGTATTCACCAAGGCCGCACTTGACGCTTACATCGCAGGTCCAGCGAAGGGTACATCAGCTAAGGCTGTTGCTACCTCAGCAGAGGCCGCCAAGGAGGCATAGTCATGACTGCGATCAACAAGGACCCACGCGAGGTCATCATCAAGCCAGTAGTTTCTGAGAAGAGCTACAACTTGATCGACAACGGAAAGTACACCTTCGAGGTAGACCCACGTTCGAACAAGACTGAGATCAAGCAAGCTATCGAAGTTATCTTCGATGTAAAGGTTGCTTCGGTCAACACTCTTAACCGCGTTGGCAAGACCCGCCGCACCAAGTTCGGCGTGGGCAAGCGCAAAGACACCAAGCGCGCCATCGTTACCCTAAAGTCCGGCTCTATCGACATCTTCAACAACGTCGGTTAGGCGAGAGGAACACACAAATGGCTATTCGTAAATACAAGCCAACGACCCCTGGTCGTCGTGGCTCTTCGGTCTCAGATTTTGCTGAGATCACTCGCTCGACTCCTGAAAAGTCGTTGCTACGCCCACTAAGCAAGTCTGGTGGCCGTAACTCAGCTGGTCGTATTACTACCCGTCACATCGGTGGTGGCCACAAGCGCCAGTACCGCGTGATCGACTTCCGTCGTCACGACAAAGACGGCGTTCCAGCAACCGTTGCTCACATCGAGTACGACCCGAACCGTACCGCTAACATCGCTCTTTTGCACTATGCAGATGGCGAAAAGCGTTACATCATTGCGCCGAACAAGCTAAAGCAGGGCGACCGCATTGAGCAGGGTGCCACAGCTGACATCAAGCCAGGAAACGCTCTTCCATTGAAGAACATTCCGGTTGGTACCGTTGTGCACGCAATCGAGCTAAAGCCAGGCGGCGGTGCCAAGATGGCCCGTTCAGCTGGTGCTTCAGTTCGTTTGGTTGCGAAAGACGGACCATACGCACAGCTTCGTCTACCTTCAGGTGAAATCCGTAACGTAGACGCTCGCTGCCGCGCAACTGTTGGCGAGGTCGGCAATGCCGAGCAGTCAAACATCAACTGGGGTAAGGCCGGCCGTATGCGTTGGAAGGGCAAGCGCCCTACCGTTCGTGGTGTAGCTATGAACCCAGTTGACCACCCACACGGTGGTGGTGAAGGTAAGACCTCTGGTGGTCGTCACCCAGTAACCCCTTGGGGTCAGGCTGAGGGTCGTACCCGTAAGCAAAACCTTCCATCCGACAAGCTAATCGTCCGTCGTCGTAACGTCGGCAAGAAGCGTTAATAGGAGTCTGAAAACAAATGCCACGTAGTTTGAAAAAGGGTCCATTCGTTGACGACCACCTATTCCAGAAGGTCGCCAAGCAGAATGAGGCTGGCACCAAGAACGTGATCAAGACCTGGTCTCGCCGCTCAATGATTGTTCCAGCCATGCTGGGCCACACCATTGCAGTGCACGACGGTCGCAAGCACGTACCAGTTTTCGTCACCGAGACCATGGTTGGTCACAAGCTTGGCGAATTCTCACCTACCCGCACCTTCCGTGGTCACGTGAAGGACGACAAGAAGGGACGTCGCAAATAATGGAAGCTCTAGCAAAGGTCAAGCACATTCGTGTGACCCCAATGAAGGCTCGCCGCGTCGTTAACCTGATCCGCGGAAAGCAGGCGTCAGAAGCCATGGCAATCCTGAAGTTCGCACCTCAGGCAGCCAGCGTTCCAGTATTCAAGTTGGTTCAGGCAGCGGTTGCAAACGCAAAGGTTAAGGCCGATGCAAGCAACACTTTCCTAAACGAAGACGACTTGTTTGTTTCACAGGCGTTCGTAGACGAAGGCACCACCCTGAAGCGGTTCATGCCGCGTGCACAGGGTCGCGCTTTCCAGATCTTGAAGCGCACCAGCCACATCACCATTGTGGTTGCAACCCCAGATGAGCTTGCTAGCAAGTCAACCGCTAAGAAAGGTGGCAACTAATGGGTCAAAAAGTAAACCCATACGGTTTCCGTCTCGGAATCACCACCGATCACGTATCGCGCTGGTTCGCTGACTCAACCAAAAAGGGACAGCGTTACCAGGACTACGTAACCGAGGACATCAAGGTTCGTGCACTATTGACCTCTCGTCTAGACCGCGCAGGCGTGTCTCGCGTTGAGATCGAGCGCACCCGCGACCGCGTCCGCGTTGACATCCACACTGCACGCCCAGGCCTAGTAATTGGCCGTCGTGGTGCAGAGGCAGAGGCTATCCGCGCTGACCTAGAGAAGCTAACCGGCAAGCAGATCCAGTTGAACATCCTTGAGGTTAAGAACCCAGACATGGATGCCCAGCTAGTTGCACAGGGTATCGCTGAGCAGCTAAACGCTCGTGTGGCTTTCCGCCGCGCAATGCGTAAGGGTATGCAGGGTGCACTTCGCCAGGGAGCAAAGGGTATCCGCGTTCAGTGTTCAGGTCGTCTTGGCGGAGCAGAAATGTCTCGTACCGAGTTCTACCGTGAAGGCCGTGTTCCACTACACACCCTTCGTGCCAACATCGACTACGGCTTCTACGAAGCTAAGACTGTTTTCGGTCGCATCGGTGTAAAGGTATGGATCTACAAGGGTGACATCACCAACAAGGAGCTAGCTGTTCAGCAGGCAAACGCACCGAAGCGCCAGGAGCGCCCACGTCGTAGCCCAGCTGCAGAGGCACCTGTCGCTGCTCCAGTAGCAGAGAAGGTTGAGGCTTAATCATGTTGATTCCTCGTCGCGTAAAGCACCGCAAGCAGCACCACCCGAAGCGTTCGGGTCACGCTACCGGCGGCACTACCGTTGCATTCGGTGAGTACGGCATCCAGGCACTAACACCTGCATACGTAACCAACCGTCAGATCGAGTCAGCTCGTATCGCAATGACCCGTCACATCAAGCGTGGTGGAAAGGTGTGGATCAACATCTTCCCTGACCGTCCGCTAACCAAGAAGCCTGCTGAAACCCGCATGGGTTCAGGTAAGGGTTCACCGGAGTGGTGGGTAGCTAACGTCAAGCCAGGCCGCGTACTTTTCGAAGTTGCAGGCGTAAGCGAAGAACTAGCTCGTGAAGCTATGACTCGTGCAATCCACAAGCTGCCTCTAAAGGCACGCATCATCAAGCGTGAAGAAGGTGACGCATAATGGCGATCGGTTCAAAGAACCTAAACCCAACTGAGCTCGACAAGATCGAAGATTCAGTATTGGTAGAAGAGCTAAAGAAGGCTCGTGAAGAGCTTTTCAACCTACGTTTTCAGTCGGCTACTGGCCAGCTTGAAAGCCACGGTCGTCTACGTGCAGTAAAGCGTGACATCGCTCGCATCTACACAATCATCCGTGAGCGTGAGCTAGGTATTCGTGCAGTTCCTGCTGCGGCTGCCAAGCCAGCTACCAAGGCTAAGAAGGCTGCAGAAGCAGCTGCCACCGAGGAGGCATAACAATGGCTGAGAACACTACTGCAGCAACTGAAGCTACCGAGGCTCGCGGACACCGCAAGACTCGCCGTGGCTACGTAGTTAGCGACAAGATGGACAAGACCATCGTTGTTGAGGTTGAAGACCGCGTAAAGCACCCGCTTTACGGCAAAGTTATCCGCCGCACAACCAAGGTCAAGGCTCACGATGAGACCAACTCAGCTGGTATCGGAGACCTCGTTGTAATCAACGAGACCCGTCCACTATCAGCAACCAAAAACTGGCGCCTAGTCGAGATCGTCGAAAAGGCCAAGTAATCACCCCTCGACATCCCGTCGGTAATGGGAAGTCGTATAACAAGGAGTAAAAAATGCTTCAACAGGAATCCAGATGTAAGGTAGCCGACAACACCGGCGCCAAAGAAATCTTGGTTATCCGTGTGCTTGGCGGCTCAAAGCGCCGCTACGCCGGACTAGGCGACCTAGTAGTCGCGACCGTTAAAGACGCAATTCCTGGCGGAAACGTCAAGAAGGGTGACGTCGTAAAGGCTGTCATCGTGCGCACCAAGAAAGAGACCCGTCGTCCAGATGGCTCTTACATCAAGTTCGACGAGAACGCTGCTGTGATCATCAAGAAGGATGGCGAGCCTCAGGGTACCCGCATCTTCGGTCCAGTTGGCCGCGAGCTTCGTGACAAGAAGTTCATGAAGATCATCTCGCTAGCACCGGAGGTAATTTAATTATGGCTAGCATCAAAAAGGGAGACCTTGTACAGGTCATGACCGGACGCAAGCAGGACAAGGGCGGCTACCGCGGTAAGCAGGGAGTTGTACTTTCTGTAAACAAGGAGACCAACCGTATTCTCGTTGAGGGAATCAACATGGTTACCAAGCACGTCAAGGTTGGCCAGACCGACCGTGGCACCAAGACTGGTGGCATCGAAGTTGCAGAGTCAACCATCCACATCTCAAATGTGGCACTTGTTGACCCATCAACCAAGAAGCCAACCCGCATTGGTTCACGTCTTGAGACCAAGACCATCAGCGGAGTTCAGAAGACCGTTCGCGTACGCGTTGCTAAGAAGTCAGGTAAGGACATCTAATGGCTACTACTAAGACTCCAGCAAAGGCTCTTCCACGCCTAAAGGCTAAATACCGCGCAGACATCGCAGCTGCTCTGGCTACCGAGTTTGGTTTCACCAACCCGCACCAGATCCCAAACCTCACCAAGATTGTTGTAAACATGGGTGTCGGCGACGCCGCTAAAGACGGCAAGCTAATCGACGGCGCAATCCGCGACCTAACCGCAATCACCGGTCAGAAGCCACAGGTTAACTTGGCTCGCAAGTCAATTGCGCAGTTCAAGCTTCGTGAGGGCCAGGCAATTGGTGCACACGTAACCCTACGCGGCGACCGCATGTGGGAATTCCTTGACCGCCTATTGAACCTAGCTCTTCCTCGTGTTCGCGACTTCCGCGGCTTGAGCGACCAGCAGTTCGATGGCAACGGTAACTACACCTTCGGTCTTCAGGAGCAGACACTGTTCCACGAAATCGACCAGGACAAGGTTGACCGCCCACGCGGTATGGACATCACTGTTGTGACCACCGCTAAGACCAACGATGAAGGCCGTGCGCTACTAAAGGCACTTGGCTTCCCGTTCAAGACCAACGAATAAATCGGGAAGGTCCAGCCGCTTGTAAACGGCCTGGAAACCTCCGAGGAAATGGAAACAAATAAATGACAATGACAGATCCGGTTGCAGACTTTCTGACCCGGCTGCGCAACGGTAACTCTGCGTACCACGAGACCGTTAGCCTGCCTTACAGCAAGCTAAAGGCCAACATCGCAGACATCCTCAAGTCAGAGGGTTACGTTGCAAGCGTTAAGGTTGCAGACGCAGAAGTCGGTAAGACTTTGACCGTCGAGCTAAAGTACGGCCCAAACCGTGAGCGTTCAATCGCTGGCATCAAGCGTGTTTCAAAGCCAGGTCTTCGCGTATACGCAAAGAGCACCGAGCTTCCTCGCGTTCTTGGCGGATTGGGTATCGCTATCCTTTCAACTTCATCAGGTCTACTTACTGACCGTCAGGCTGCCAAGAAAGGAGTAGGTGGGGAAGTTCTCGCCTACGTTTGGTAATCACACATGTCACGTATTGGTAGATTGCCGATTCCAGTTCCAGCTGGCGTCGAAGTAAAGATCAACGGCAACGTTGTTGAGGTAAAGGGCCCTAAAGGCTCAATGACTCACGAAGTAGCTGCTCCGATCACTGTTGCACTAGAAGACGGCAACGTTGTTGTCACCCGTCCAGACGACGAGCGTACCTCTCGTTCACTGCACGGTCTAAGCCGCACATTGATCGCCAACAACATCGAAGGTGTAACCAATGGTTTCACCAAGGCACTTGAGATCGTCGGTACCGGTTACCGTGTGACTGCAAAGGGTTCAGACGTTGAGTTTGCACTTGGCTACTCACACCCAATCCTGGTACAGCCACCTCAGGGCATCACTTTTACCGTAGAGGGCAACACCAAGATCTCTGTGTCAGGAATTGACAAGCAGGCTGTTGGTGAGGTTGCCGCTAACCTTCGCAAGCTACGCAAGCCAGAGCCATACAAGGGCAAGGGTGTTCGTTACGCAGGCGAAGTTGTTCGTCGCAAGGCCGGAAAGGCTGGTAAGTAAACATGGGTCTCATTCCTAAGACTCGCGGCAAGAGCAAGAGCGCGGCACGTACCCGTCGCCACCTACGTCTTCGTAAGAAGATCACCGGTGACGCACTACGTCCACGTCTAGTTGTTAACCGCTCAGCACGTCACGTATTCGTTCAGGTTGTCGACGACACCAAGGGCATCACCCTGGTTTCAGCTTCAACCATGGAAGCAAACTTCCGTCAGTCAACTGACGACAAGAGCGCAAAGTCAAAGGCTGTTGGCCTACTAATCGCAGAGCGCGCCCAGAAGGCTGGCATCACCGAGGTCGTATTCGACCGCGGTGGTAACAAGTACGCAGGTCGTATCGCAGCTATCGCTGATGGTGCACGTGAAGGTGGGTTGGTTCTCTAATGGCTGATAACAAGGAGCAAAAGTTGTCTACTGAGACTACTGACGCAGCAACCGTTGTCGTTGCTGAGACCGTAGAGCCAAACGAGCGCGAAGCTCGCCGTGGTTCACGCGACCGCGCACCTCGTGGCGAGCGTCGTGAGCGCGAGACCGAGAAGAGCCCATTCCTAGAGCGCGTTGTCACAATCAACCGTGTTTCAAAGGTTGTAAAGGGTGGTCGTCGCTTCAGCTTCACCGCACTAGTTGTTGTCGGCGACGGCAATGGCCTAGTTGGCGTAGGTTACGGAAAATCTAAGGAAGTTCCGTCAGCTATTGCCAAGGGTGTTGAAGAAGCAAAGAAGAACTTCTTCCGCGTTCCTCGCGTTGCAAGCACAATCCCACACCCAGTTCAGGGTGAGGCCGCTGCAGGTGTAGTTCTTCTACGCCCAGCTTCTGCGGGTACCGGTGTTATCGCCGGTGGTCCAGTGCGTGCAGTGCTTGAGTGTGCAGGTATCCACGATGTACTTTCAAAGTCATTGGGATCTTCAAACACCATCAACATCGTTCACGCCACCATCGAAGCATTGCGTCTGCTTGAAGAGCCAGCCGCAGTTGCAGCTCGTCGTGGTCTATCGCTTGAAGAAGTTGCTCCGGCAGGTCTTCTTCGTCAGCAGAAGGCAGGTGCCTAATGGCTACTAGTCTCAAGGTAACCCAGATCAAGAGTGCAATTGGCAACAAGCCAAACCAGCGCGAGACTCTACGCAGTCTTGGACTAAAGCGCATCGGCGACATCATTGTTAAAGATGACAGCCTTGTGGTTCGCGGAATGGTTCGCACCGTTGCACACCTAGTTAAGGTCGAGGAGATCAACTAATGGCTGAAGACAAATCATTGGCATCAGACGCCAAGGCTCCAGCAGCAAAGGCACCAGCTAAGGCTGCTGCTCCTAAGGCTGCTGCAAAGCCAGCCGCTGCAAAGGCTGCTCCAAAGGCAGCTGCTCCAAAGGCTGCTGCAAAGCCAGCCTCTGAAGAGAAAGAAGCCAAGGCACCAGCCAAGGCTGCTGCTCCGAAGGCTGCTGCAAAGGCTGAAAAGCCAGCTGCCGAGAAGTCAAGCGTTCTTAAGTTGCACCACCTTCGTCCAGCACCGGGCTCTAAAAAAGAGCGCACCCGTGTTGGTCGTGGTGAGGCATCTAAGGGTAAGACCGCAGGTCGTGGTACCAAGGGTACTAAGGCTCGTTACCAGGTTCGCCCTGGCTTCGAAGGTGGTGGCGTGCGTCTAGTAATGCGTACTCCTAAGCTTCGTGGTTTCAAGAACCCATTCCGCGTTGAGTACCAGGTAGTTAACGTTGAGAAGCTAGCTGAGCTTTACCCAGCTGGCGGCGCTGTGACTGTTGCAGATCTAGTGGCTAAGGGTGCAGTTCGCAAGAACGAGCCTGTCAAGGTCCTAGGAAACGGCGACATCTCAGTTAAACTCAATGTCACAGTCGACAAGGTATCTGAGTCTGCAAAGACAAAGATCGTCGCTGCTGGTGGCTCGGTCAACGACTAGTCACGCACTAGTAAAGATTCAGCCAGGAGGCTTTAAGTTGCTTAGCGCTATTGTTCGTGCATTCCGTACACCGGATCTCCGTAACAAACTTGCATTCACACTTGCAATCGTTGCCATATTCCGTTTGGGCTCGTTTATTCCAGCCCCATTCGTTGACTATGGCAACGTGCAGAAGTGTCTTGCACAGACCCAGAACACCAGCGGGCTCTACGAGCTCGTCAACCTGTTCTCGGGTGGCGCTTTGCTTCAGCTTTCTATCTTCGCGCTGGGAATCATGCCGTACATCACCGCATCGATCATCACCCAGTTGCTTCGAGTTGTAATTCCTCGCTTTGAGGCGCTTTCAAAAGAAGGCGCTTCAGGGCAGGCAACTCTTACTCAGTACACCCGCTACCTAACGATCGCGTTAGGTGTGCTTCAGTCAACTACCCTGATTGCGGTTGCCCGCCAGGGTGCGCTATTCGGCGCCGACTGTGTACTGCCAATCCTCACTGATTCATCACCGATCGCTGTGGGTCTTATGGTTCTAACCATGACTGCCGGTACCGGTCTGATTATGTGGATGGGTGAGCTAATCACCGAGCGCGGAATTGGCAACGGCATGTCGCTGCTTATCTTCACCTCGATTGCATCCAAGTTCCCTGCCTCACTTGCTGGTATCTCTCAGAGCAAGGGTGTAGAAACACTTCTTGTTGTTCTTGCAATTGGTGTGGTTGTTGTTGCCCTAGTAATTCTGGTCGAGCAGTCACAGCGTCGTATTCCAGTTCAGTACGCAAAGCGTATGGTTGGTCGCCGCACTTACGGTGGCCAGAGCACCTACATTCCAATCAAGGTAAACATGGCTGGTGTTGTCCCAGTTATCTTCGCCTCATCACTTCTTTACTTGCCAGCTCTAATTGCGCAGTTCAACCAGCCAGATGCAAACGGCAAGGTTGCCGACTGGGTTAGCTGGGTTTCGAACTACCTAACCAAGGGCGACCACCCGCTTTACATGGCCCTTTACTTCTTGCTAATTGTAGGATTCACCTACTTCTACGTAGCCATCACCTTCGATCCAATCGAGGTTGCTGACAACATGAAGAAGTACGGCGGGTTCATCCCAGGTATTCGTGCCGGACGCCCGACCACCGAGTTCCTTGAATTCGTGTTGAGTCGCATTACTTTCCCGGGTGCAATTTACCTAGGCCTAATCGCTTTGATTCCATTGGTCTCATTCTCGCTAATCGGTGCCAACCAGAACTTCCCGTTCGGTGGAACCTCGATCCTCATCATCGTTGGTGTTGGTCTTGAAACCGTGAAGCAGATCAACGCACAGATGCAGCAGCGTAACTACGAAGGTCTTCTGAAGTGATCCGCCTACTCTTGATTGGCGCCCCGGGTGCCGGCAAGGGGACCCAGGCCGAGAAGCTTTCTGTAGCCTTTAGCATCCCTGCCATCTCAACCGGCGACATCTTCCGTCACAACGTGAAGAACGAAACCGAGTTGGGTAAGCAAGCTAAAGCGTTCATGGACCGCGGCGAGTACGTGCCAGACAGCCTGACCAACGACCTAGTACGCGACCGCCTGTCACAGGCCGATGCTGCCGAAGGATTCTTGCTAGACGGTTACCCGCGTACTGCAGATCAGGTCGCTGAACTCGACGACATTCTTGCCACCCAAGGAAACAAACTTGACGTTGTTGTGCAGCTAACTGCCGACACCGACGAAGTTGTTCGCCGCCTTTTGAACCGTGCCATTGAGCAGGGCCGCGCCGACGACACCGAAGACGTAATTCGTCGCCGACTTGAGGTTTACGAAGAGCAGACAGCCCCGCTAACTTCTTGGTACGCAAACCGCGGCCTTTTGGTTACCGTCGACGGATTGGGCGAGGTTGCCGAGGTTACCGAGCGCATTCTTGAGGCAATCGAAGCCCGTCACAACGCCAACTAATCTGCTGTTTCTTCGCAGCCCGCAACACTCAATCGGCTAGGTAAACATGTCACGTCACGGTTTTGAACTAAAGACCAATCAGCAAATAATTTTGATGCGCGAGGCCGGCCTGGCAACAGCTGCGGCGCTGGCCGCCGTTCGCGCGGCGGTAAAGCCTGGGGTAACCACTCTTGAACTCGACAAAATAGCCGACGACACCATCAACAGCATGGGCGGCCACTCAAACTTTCAGCTGGTGCCGGGCTACAGCCACACTATCTGCGCGTCAATCAACGACGAAGTAGTGCACGGAATTCCGGCCGCAAACCGCGTGCTACAGGCCGGCGACATTGTCTCGGTTGACTGCGGAGCCGAGATCGGTGAATGGAACGGCGACAGCGCCATGACCGTTATTGTGCCGGGTGCTGAAGAAGCACCGCAGCAGGCCTCGCGCCAAAAGCTAAGCGACGTAACCGAACAGTCTCTATGGGTTGGCATCGCAGCTCTGGCCAAAGCCAAAGACCTCAACGAGATAGGCGCGGCCATCGAAGATTACATCGTGAGCCAGGGCGACTACGGAATCCTTGAAGACTATGTGGGTCATGGCATCGGTCGTTCGATGCACGAGGATCCACCGGTTTACAACTACCGCGTGCGCGGTAAGGGCCCAAAGGTTGTGCCGGGGCTCGTGGTTGCCATTGAGCCAATGGTTACCTCTGGCAGCGCTGCCACCAAAATCTTGAGCGACGGCTGGACCGTTTCTACCAAGGACGTCTCCGATGCTTCGCATTGGGAGCACACTGTTGCTGTTCACGAGGGTGGAATTTGGGTGTTGACCGCCTTAGATGGCGGCCTGGCCAAATTAGCACCTTTGGGCGTCGTTCCAGTGCCTTTGGTCTAGTTTCAGCGCTCAGGCAATAAAAGTTAATTACCAAATTCTGTGCATTTCGCATAGGATTGAATTTCGGTGTTTCTACACGTAATCCCTAATCGAAAGATTTGGTTCTTTTGCGTGCGCTTGAACACTAATACCTTGAAGCAGATAAGTGAGTTATGGCCAGTAAAGACGGTGTCATCGAGATCGAAGGTTCGGTCGTCGAAGCTCTTCCGAACGCAATGTTCCGCGTTGAGTTGACTAACGGTCACAAGGTCCTCGCACACATTTCAGGAAAAATGCGCCAGCACTACATCCGCATCCTCCCAGAGGACCGCGTAATCGTAGAGCTAAGCACATACGACCTGACTCGTGGGCGCATCATTTACCGCTACAAATAAACGGTTAGCAATAACCCTTAATAGAAGTAAGAGACATGAAGGTAAACCCAAGCGTCAAGAAGATTTGCGACAAGTGCAAGGTCATTCGTCGTCACGGTCGCGTCATGGTTATCTGCGACAACCCACGTCACAAGCAGCGCCAAGGCTAAATAACTAAAAACAAAAAGGCAACACAACGTCCGTAAGGGCGTCACCTCCGGAGAAGGCCGGGGCCCAATCGTGAGATTCGGATGTGTTGTTCCAGACCTTTAACAAACAAGGAGAAATCCCATGGCACGTGTTGCCGGAGCAGATATTCCAGACGCGAAGCGCGTCGAAATTGCACTTACCTACATCTACGGCGTAGGCCGTACTCGCTCAGTTCAGATCTTGGCTGAGACCAATGTAGACAAAAACATCCGCGTAAAAGACCTAACCGACGACCAGCTAGTTGCTATCCGTGACTACATCGAAGGTAACTACAAGGTTGAGGGTGACCTCCGCCGCGATGTTGCAGCAGACATTCGCCGTAAGGTCGAAATCGGCTCATACGAAGGTATCCGTCACCGCAAGGGCCTACCGGTCCGCGGTCAGCGCACCAAGACCAACGCTCGTACTCGCAAGGGTCCAAAGCGCACCGTAGCCGGCAAGAAGAAGGTGGCTCGCTAGTCGCCATAGGCACTAACAGCCCCTTACATAGACCTTAAGAATTTAGGAGAAACTCATGGCAGCACCTAAGGCAAGCGTTCGCAAGCCACGCCGCAAAGAGAAGAAGAACATTGTTGTAGGCCAGGCCCACATCAAGAGCACCTTCAACAACACAATCGTTTCAATCACAGACTCAACCGGTGCTGTGATTTCATGGTCATCATCAGGCGATGTTGGCTTCAAGGGTTCACGTAAGTCAACCCCGTTCGCGGCTCAGCTTGCAGCTGAATCTGCAGCACGTAAAGCACAGGAGCACGGCCTAAAGAAGGTTGACGTTTTCGTGAAGGGCCCAGGCTCAGGTCGCGAAACCGCTATCCGTTCACTTCAGGCTGCAGGTCTAGAGGTTGGTTCAATCTCAGACGTAACTCCTCAGGCTCACAACGGCTGCCGCCCACCAAAGCGTCGCCGCGTCTAAGTATTTGTCGGTGTCGTCTTCGGCATCACGCATAAACCTCAACTAGAGGTTTGTCACCAGTTTTATCTCGCATCAAACTGCGCAATGGCCATTGCGCAGCCCAACAAATAGACATCAAATAGCGGATGTCTAGCTGAAAGGAACCAAACGTGCTGATTGCACAGCGTCCAACTCTTCACGAAGAAGTACTAGCACCAAACCGTTCACGTTTCGCACTTGAGCCTCTAGAGCCTGGCTTCGGCTACACCCTAGGCAACTCAATGCGCCGTACCCTGCTTTCATCTATCCCAGGTGCTGCAGTAACCAACATCCGCATCGAGGGTGTTCGTCACGAATTCAGCACCATCGAGGGAGTTAAAGAAGACGTAACCGAGATCATCTTGAACATCAAGGACTTGGTTGTGTCATCAGAGCACGACGCACCTGTTGTGGCTCACCTGCGCAAGCAGACCGGTGGCGTTGTAACCGCAGCCGACATCCAGGTTCCTGCTGGTGTTGAGGTTCACAACCCTGAGCTAGTTATTGCAACCATCAATGCAAAGGCAAAGTTCGAAGTTGAGCTAACCATCGAGCGTGGCCGCGGCTACGTTCAGGCTTCTCAGAACCGCAACCCAGATGCAGATGCCGGTGTAATTCCAATCG
>JAHEGM010000063.1 GCA_024645105.1 Rhodoluna sp. | reverse complement strand
AAATGGTTATGCCTGGCGACACCACCGAAATGTCAGTTGAGCTAATTCAGCCAATTGCTATGGAAGAGGGTCTTCGCTTCGCTATCCGTGAAGGTGGACGTACCGTTGGTGCGGGTACCGTCACCAAGATCACCAAGTAATTTCGATTACTTAGTTTTTAGAAAAATCCCCCGGCTTCGGCTGGGGGATTTTTCGTTACGTTTTTAGTTAGGCTCATCACGTGATTGATTTTGAAGCGGGCGACCTGGTACCGATTGCAAATCTGGTGCGCAACGATTTAGTTGAGTCGCAACACTTTGGCATCGCTTGCCTAGTTGATCCGTCTGGCAACCTAGTTGCCGAGTACGGCAATTCCAAAAAACTTATTTATCCGCGCAGTGCCGTCAAGCCACTTCAGGCAGTTGCAGCTCGTCGCGCTGGACTCAGATTAACTGGTGCAGAACTCGCAATTTCTGCGGGCAGCCATCACGGCACCAAAGCACACACAGATCTCGTGCTCTCTATTCTTAAATCAGTTGGCTTAGACGAAACCGCACTGCAGTGCCCGGTGGCCTGGCCAACCAATTCGGCAGCTCGAGCCCAAGCCACCATCGAGACCAAAGCTTGTTTCAACTGTTCCGGTAAGCACGCCGGATTCCTTGCCGCCTGCGTTGCCGCCGGTTGGAGCACAGAAACATATCTTGACCCAAGTCATCCGTTGCAAAAACTAATCATCGAAGTTTTCGAGGAGTATTCGGGCGAACCAGTCTCGCACTCTACGGTTGATGGCTGCGGCGCTCCGCTGCACGCCGTTTCGCTCGTTGGCCTGGCCAAAGCCCTCGGCAAATTTACTTCTCAAGATTCAGAAATTGCGCAGGCCATGATTCAAAACCCTTGGGCCGTCGCCGATGCCAAGAGCCCAGACACCCTGATCATGCAGCATGGCTCTAGTTCGCAGACCGGCGTTGTTTCAAAGCTGGGCGCCGAGGGAGTTTTCATTGTTGCCAACACCGATGGCTTCGCCGCTGCCGTTAAGGTTGCCGATGGGGCATTGCGACCTGCACCGCTTGTGGCAATCAAACTTTTCATGGACCACGGTCTAATGAACAAAGAAGTTCACGACCAACTTGTTGAGCAGATCGCACCAGAGGTTCTTGGTGGCGACAACCCGGTTCGTTATTTCGCCGCGTCAATCTAATTGAAAAAGTTAACTTCGTAAATAGAGATTTAACTTTCTAACAGCCCTTTTTCGAATATTCGTTAAGGTTCATCTGCCAAGGTTGCGCCTATGACTATTTTGAAGACAGCAGCTGCTAAGCCAGCTGCAAAGAAAGCTGCGGCAAAGCCTGCAGCAAAAAAGACCACCGTGAAGAAGCCGGTTGATCCGGCCAAGGTTGCAGCCAAGGCTGCAAAGAAGGCAACTGAGAAAGTAGCAAAGAAGGCAGCCGTAAAGGTAGCTAAGAAAGTTACTAAGAAGGCCGCTCCTAAGAAGGCTGTAGCAAAGGCAACCAAGAAGGCTGTTGCTAAGGCAACAACCAAGGCAACCAAGAAGGTCGCAACCAAAGTTGCGTCAAAGGTAGCCAAGAAGGTTGCAAAGAAAGTTGCACCAAAGAAGGCTTCAGCTAAGGCAACCGCAAAGGTAGCAACCAAAGTTGCTAAAAAGGTTGTGAAGAAGGCCGCTCCTAAGAAGGCCGCTGCGAAGAAGTCATCTAAGGGCAAGAAGAAGTAAATCCAACTCCATCGGATTAATCCCTCGACCATTCGTGGTCGAGGGATTTTCTTTTCTTATTTTCTGTTTGACTTAGAGAAATGTTGATCCAGCCGCGCTCCGTAAAACTAACTACCCGAACCGGGGTAGAGGTTCGCCGTACGCTGCCGCATCGTGATTTGAAAATGATCGGTGCCTGGTGTTTCGTCGATCACTTTGGCCCAACCGAACAGACCGATGGCATGGTCGTGGCCGCCCACCCGCACACCGGACTGCAAACCGCGACCTGGTTAATTGAGGGCGCAATCGAGCACCGGGATTCAATCGGATCGGTCCAAATCATCAAACCTGGCCAACTAAACCTGATGACCGCTGGCCACGGTATTGCCCATTCGGAAATCTCGTTAACCGCGGCCCAACAGCCTGGAGCAAACTTGCTACATGCCGTTCAGCTCTGGATTGCCCTACCCAAAGAAGCCATCGAAACCGCCCCGGACTTCGAACACCAGAGCAACCTGCCAAGATTCACCATCGCAGACGGCCCATCCGGTTCAATTGCCACGGCAACGGTCCTGGCTGGGGAGTTCATGGGTCACGTTGCCCAGACCAAGACGTTCAGCCCTCTTATCGGGGTTGAAATCAGAGTTCGAGCAGGCCAAACCATCGAAATCCCGCTAAATCCAGCCTTTGAGCACGGATTCATGCTGGTTGAGGGCCAAATTGCCCTATCTGCGCCTGCTTCGGGCCTAAATAACACCGATATTCCGGTTTCTGGCCTCGAATACCTTGAAAAAGGCCCGGATTCAGCCACTTTGACTGCCGGAACCCAAGATTCGATCATTTTGCTGCTGGGCGGCAAGCCATTCGGCGAAAAGATCCTGATGTGGTGGAATTTCATCGGTCGTACCCACCAAGACATCGCCAAAGCGCGCGAAGAGTGGAACGCCGCTCTCGCATCGCGCTTCCCGAGCTTTGAGGATGAAATTGGCGGGCGTATCCCAGCCCCTGACCTGCCAAATGTGCAACTAAATGCCAGGTGATCTGAGGGGGTAAATAGGGTGAGAAGAATTTGGCGAAGCCAATCTGAATTCGAGACCATTTATCCCTCAGAAATTTGGAAAATAGTAGACCTAAATTGCCAATTTAATTTGCTTTGACACGCTGAACTGTGGCAAGATTGACAAGTTCGTGAGTAGTCGCGCCTTTCTTGGCGTGAACCACTCCAGGCATGTGCCCAGAACCCTTATAAATAAAGGGAAGCAAGCCCCCTGGAGCAAGAACAAAAATGTATCTGATTTACGTTTTAGGGTTTCCTTTCTCTTTGAGAAACGACACGCCCGACAGCGTGGGTCGGAGCTTTGACAAAAATATAGGAGAGCGAGTCAAGATGGCCGGACAGAAAATCCGCATTCGACTTAAGTCATATGACCACGAGGTTATTGACACTTCGGCACGCAAGATCGTCGACACAGTTACACGTGCCGGCGCTACTGTAGTGGGCCCAGTGCCTTTGCCTACCGAGAAGAACGTGGTCTGTGTGATCCGCTCTCCTCACAAGTACAAGGACAGCCGCGAGCACTTCGAGATGCGCACCCACAAGCGCGTTATCGACATCATTGACCCAACTCCTAAGGCAGTTGACTCATTGATGCGTCTCGACCTTCCTGCCGATGTCAACATCGAGATCAAGCTCTAAGGAAATCATGTCTGTAAATAGAACCGTAAAGGGACTTCTGGGTAAGAAGCTCGGCATGACTCAGGTATGGGACGAGAACAACAAGCTTGTTCCTGTGACCGTAGTTGAGGCTGGCTCGAACGTTGTCACCCAGATCAAAAACGCTGAAACCGATGGCTACGAAGCTATTCAGGTTGCATACGGCGCCATCGACCCACGCAAGACCACCCAGCCTCTAGCTGGTCACTTTGCAAAGGCTGGCGTTACTCCTCGTCGTCACATCGCAGAGATCCGCACTGCTGATGCAGCTGAATACACAGTTGGTCAGGAACTTGGTGTTGAGACTCTAGAAGTTGGCTCAAAGATCGACGTAGTCGGAACCTCAAAGGGTAAGGGCTTCGCAGGTCACATGAAGCGTCACGGCTTTGCTGGTGTTTCTGCATCTCACGGTGCACACCGCAACCACCGTAAGCCTGGATCAATTGGTATGTCATCTACACCTGGACGCGTGTTCAAGGGTAAGAAGATGGCTGGCCGTATGGGTACAGACCGCGTGACCACCATGAACCTAACTCTTCACGCAGTTGATGCTGAGAAGGGTCTTCTAATCATCAAGGGCGCAATCCCTGGTCCAAAGGGCCAGTTGGTATTCGTTCGCAACGCAGTGAAGGGAGCGTAAGTCAAATGGCAGAAACCACAAAGCTTGACGTTCTAGACGTTGCAGGTAAGAAGGCAGGGTCAGTTGACCTTCCTGCTGAACTGTTCGACGCACAGACCAACGTTCCACTAATCCACCAGGTTGTTGTTGCCCAGCAGGCAGCAGCTCGCCAGGGTACAGCTTCAACCAAGCGTCACGGTGAAGTTTCTGGAACCGGTAAGAAGCCTTTCAAGCAGAAGGGAACCGGTCGCGCGCGTCAGGGTTCACTTCGTGCTCCACAGATGCGCGGTGGTTACGTAACTCACGGTCCAAAGCCTCGTGACTACGACCAGC
>JAHEGM010000055.1 GCA_024645105.1 Rhodoluna sp. | reverse complement strand
ATGGTCTTCACCAAAGTTACTTCAGCGGCCTTCCACTGTGAACGACGTGCGTGGGTACGTGCACGAGATAGGCGTCTCTTTGGTACTGGCATGGACTTACTCTTCCTTTTTCGTAAAGCTTTGCAATGCGTTCCACCTCGAGTCAGTCGGGGCTTCGTGCACGTGGTGCGGATTGTCAGCCATCTTCACACCGCAATCTGGGCATAGACCTAAACAGTCAGTGCTACAAAGTGGGTGGAACGGAAGATTTAGTACTACCGCGTCACGGATGATTTGTTCAAGATTGATTTGCTCGTCTTCGACAACATGCTCATCCTCGTTGGTTAAAGAATAGGCGAAAAGTTCCTGAAAATCCACCTCAACCGGGACAGTAAGGGGCTCTAGGCACCTGCTGCACTCGGCATCTGCGTCAACAAAGACCTCACCGGTGGCCAGAATTCCCTCGTGAACCGATTCAAGGCGCACATCTAGGTCCAGTTCGGCACCCTGAGGAATAAGGGCTATCCCCTCACCCATCTGGTCTGGGGTGATGATATCCAGCTTGAGTTCGCGCATTTGACCGGGTTTGTGCATCAAATCGTGCACGGCAACGCTGAAGTCTGTGTTCTCTGCCATTAGCCCTGTGCCTTTCGATTAGCGGCCGAGGTTGCCAGCGCTCGGGCAACCGATTCTGAAACATACTTGCCTACTTGGCCATCAAGGTCTGCTACTTGCTTGACCAGCGAACTTGAGACGTGGCCGTGAACCGGATCGGCTGGGATGAAAACGGTTTCAACACCGGCTAGGTCACGGTTTACCTGGGCCATCGGCAGCTCGTAGTCCAGATCAACGCTGGTGCGGAAGCCCTTGACCAAGGCGGTAGCGCCCACCATCTTGCAGTAATTGACCAACAGGCCACCGTCAAGGGTGTCAATGACGATTTTGGCTGGGCCAGCGATTTTGAGTTCACCAAGGCTGGAACGGATAAGTTCAACCCGTTCTTCGCTCGAGAATCTAGGCGCTTTTGAAGGATTGTGGACCACCAAAATGTGGAGCTCGTCAAATAACTTGGCCGCTCTGGAGGCAATATCCAGGTGGCCCAAAGTGATGGGGTCGAAGGATCCCGGGTAAACCGCAATAGAAGGCATTGCTCTAGGTTAGCTGAGCAGATTACCCCTTGGCTAGGTTGGCTTGCCTTTGCTGATCCTGACGGGATAAAGATTCGGCCAACAGGGGGTGCTTTTCTAGAGTTGGATCAGCCTTCACCAGAGCTTCCACTTGAAGCCGAACATCTTGAATCAACTTTGCGTCTTGCAGCACTCTGAGTAATTTCAGGCTTGATCGGCCGCCTGATTGCGATTGCCCCAAGACATCGCCCTCGCGGCGAAGCTCCAGATCTATCTCACTAAGTTCAAAACCATCAAGAGTTTTGGCCACCGCAGTTACTCGCTCCAGGGCTAATGAGCCCTCTTCGGCTGAGGTTAGGAATAGGCAGAGCCCGGCATTGCCACCTCGACCCACGCGACCTCGAAGCTGATGGAGCTGACTCACGCCAAAACGATCAGCATCCAAGATGACCATGACGGTTGCGTTTGGAACATCCACGCCAACTTCAATCACGGTGGTTGAGACCAAAAGATTAATTTCGTTAGCCGAGAATCTTGACATGACCTCAGCTTTTTCTTCTGAACTCATTCGCCCGTGCAAAGTTTCAATCACCAGACTGGCAAGCGCGGGAACTTGACGCAGGGAGTCTGTCATTCCGATTGCCGAGGCCAGCGGTTGCTTTGGTTTCTTAGCAAACTCTGCGGCTTGGCCATCGGTGCCATCTAAGAAAGTTAACTCTTCTGCAGCTGCTCCCCCAGACTCAATTAATTCAATGCCCGGGTCGTCTTCGTCAATACGCGGGCAAACCACGAAAGCTTGGCGACCCTTAGCCACCTCTTCGGCAACGCGTTGCCAAGTTCTAGCAACCAAAGCAGGTTGCGAAAGCTGAACCACGTGTGAAGTAATTCCCTGCCTTCCAGCTGGAAGTTCGGTGAGGGTAGACACATCCAAATCTCCAAAGACAGTGACGGCAAGCGTGCGTGGAATAGGCGTTGCTGTCATGGTTAACACGTGAGGGGGCTGCTTACCTTTTTGACGCAATGCCTCGCGTTGCTCAACTCCAAATCTGTGCTGCTCGTCAATCACAATTAAGCCCAAGTCAAGAAATTCAACCTTGTCGGCAATTAGAGCATGGGTGCCAATGACAATCTGCGCCTTGCCACTAACCAGCTGCAAGAGTGCGCGCTTTCGGTCGGCTGTGTTCATCTGGCCAGTTAGCAGAGTAAGACCTAGTTCTTTTGACAATTCGGCGCCAAGCGACTTTTGTATTGAATTAAAGTGTTGAGCGGCGAGTACTTCTGTGGGAGCCAGAAGGGCAGACTGCCCTTTAGCATCGGCCACGGTAAGCATGGCCCTTAGCGCAACCAGGGTTTTACCCGAACCAACCTCTCCTTGAAGTAGACGATTCATTGGATAGGACTGGCCAAGATCTTCTGCGATTTCTTGACCAACGGAAATCTGACCATTGGTCAAGGTGAAAGGTAGCGAGGCATCAAATGCCTTGAGAAGTTTTGACTCTTGAATGATGCGAGGGGTTGCCCGCAGGTGATGGTTTTCTGCCCGTCGCTGGAGCAAGGTTGCTTGCAAGGCAAATGCCTCGTGGAATTTCAAAGTATCGCGAGCGGCCTGCCATTGAGAATTTTTCTCTGGGCGATGAATTTGAATAATTGCCTCATGAATTGGCAGCAACTTGTTTTTCTCAACAACTTCTTGCGGCAACTCGTCAGCTATTGGCGCAAGCGTGTCAAGAATTACACCCAGGGCTCGCTGGATAGCCCACGTAGTTACTGAAGATGCTGCGGGGTAAATAGGTATCGGAAGTTCAGCCCAACGCTTTGCATCTTCATCTGAAATTTCTTCAGGAAATAGTTCGTAGTCTGGGTGAGCCAATTGCAACTTTCCTTGGTAACTTCCCACCTTGCCGGCGAATAATCCTCGTGCTCCTGGCCGAAGTTCTTTTTGTCGCCAAGCTTGATTGAAAAATGACAAAGTCATGAACCCATGGCCGTCGGTGATGCGCACCTCAAGGATGCTGCCGTTTTTGCCCTTCATGCGGCGCTCTCGGACCTCAACGATGTCGGCCACCACAGTTGCCGGTTCACCAAGGGGAATCTCACTGATTGGGGTTAGCTCTCCCCTGGTTGAATAACGTCGCGGAAAATGCGTCAATAAATCGGCCACCGTGCGAAGACCTAGGTGCTTCGCAAATGACTTGGCAGTGCGGTCACCCAGCACGCGGTCAAGTGGTTCTAGTGGAAGCAGCATGCATCTATCTTTACTTGTCGCTGCCCCGCAAGCGGTAGGCTTGCCACGTTATGACACGAATTATTGGTGGCATCGCTGGTTCGAGACAACTCACCAGCCCAGCCAAAGCAACCCGGCCAACCAGCGACCGCATTCGAGAATCTATATTTAACCGTCTTGCCTCGCGAGAACTTATTGAGAACTCTTCGGTGCTTGATCTTTACGCTGGCACCGGTGCACTGGCTCTTGAAGCCATTAGCCGCGGCGCCAACTCCGCCGTACTGGTTGAGAAAGATGGCAAAGCAGCAGCGGTTTGCAATTTAAATTCGGCACTGATTCAGAAGGCACTTGAAAAAGAGGGTTTCTTCGAAGCAGTGATCAAAGTCGTTCACAAACCCGTTTCGGCATTTTTGAACGCAGACACTGCAAGCTACGACTTGGTTTTCATTGATCCGCCTTATGAGGTGGCCAACGAGGAAGTTATCGAGAACTTGATCTCACTTGCCCCAAGACTTAGCAAAAATGCTGTTGTCATGGTGGAGCGCTCAAGTCGTTCAGACAACCTTGAGATACCTAGTGGTTTTGAACTGGACGAAGAAAAGTCCTACGGAGACACAACCGTTTATTGGCTAACCAAGAACTAACTAGCCGAAGAAACCTTTTAGCTGACGCTCAGGCTCGCCAACGTAAATTTGCTGTGGGCGACCAATTTTGGTAGCTGGGTCAATGTTCATCTCGCGCCAGTGGGCAATCCATCCAGGCAGGCGCCCCATTGCAAACAGTGCGGTAAACATGCGCGGTGGGAAACCAAGGGCCTTGTAGATGACTCCGGTGTAGAAGTCCACGTTTGGATACAACTTACGCTCCTGGAAGTACGAGTCGGCAAGGGCTGCCGCTTCGAGTTCCTTGGCAATCTCAAGCAGTGGATCGTTAACACCAAGTTCGGCAAGAACTTGATCTGCTGTTGCCTTCACGATGCGAGCTCGTGGATCCAAGTTTTTGTAAACGCGGTGGCCAAAGCCCATCAGGCGAATGCCGTCTTCTTTGTTTTTCACGCGCTGAATGAAAGCCTGAACGCCCTCACCCGAGTCTTT
>JAHEGM010000084.1 GCA_024645105.1 Rhodoluna sp. | reverse complement strand
ACGTGAAAGCTCAACGCAACTTGGGCACTTGCCGCAAGGGGTATCGGTTGGTCCTTCGGCGCAGTTTAGGCAGCGGGCCAGAATGCGGGCCGAGGTAGTTTTACCGCAACCGCGAGGGCCAGAGAAAAGGTAGGCGTGGTTTACGCGATCCGTGCGAAGGGCCGTCATGAGAGGCGCGGTCACCTGAGCCTGGCCGATTAGTTCGGTGAAGGTTTCAGGGCGATAGCGACGATACAGAGCGGTAGACACAAGAAGAGCCTACCTTTTGCCAACGACCAATCTGGCGGGTCAGCCTGGGCTGTGAACAGGTAAACTTGGCAAGGACTCCCCGTGCGGCGTCACCTCGGCTAACTCCCCCAGGATCGAAAGATAGCAAGGGTAACTGGGCTCTGATGGGTGTGCGGGGGGTCTTTTATCGGCAAGTATCACGGCCGCCGATAAGGAGAATTCGCCTAGTGGCCTATGGCGCCAGCTTGGAAAGTTGGTTGGGTGCAAGCCCTCATGGGTTCGAATCCCATATTCTCCGCTAGCACCTGCGAGTGTCAAAGACACTCGAGTGCGAGACCGCCGGTTACATCTTTCTCTCGAGCATTCGGGAGGCCGAAGGCCGGCGTTTTTGCTAGGGTGAGGTCAAACAGGGGGAAATAATGAATCCACAATTACCGACCACATACGACTTCTTATGGATTATTGGTGGGGCACTGTCCCTGTTGCCAATGGCAAATACAGTTTTGCTAGCGTTCATCCTTCGTGAAGCCATAAAGATCAGACGCCGCCTCGAAGAGAAGCACTAAAGATCTTTAGTGCCAGGAGCCGAGGCTGCTCCGCGCAGGAATGAAAAGACCGATAATCGGCTTGTATTCATAGAAATCACTACACGTCACAAGCGAGGGAAAACTGTGAGCACATCAAAATCTGAATTTGAACCACGCGAAGCACTCGAAGGCCTTTGGGGCTATGTAAAAGACATGGCAACCAACGCCGTCTCAAAAGGCACAAAGTTCGAGCCAAGCGATGCCCAGATTGATGCCGCGGTACTAGGTTCTCTGGAGTCTGGCTCAAAGACGGCAACTGATGTAGCCAAGGCAATCAGTCTTGCCTCAGGCGGAGCATGGACTCCAACAGATGGTCAGGTCAATCGATCACTAACCAAGCTTTCTGACACCGATATGGTTTCAACCAAAACCAAAGGTGATCGCAAAACCTACACAATTACCAAAGAAGGTCTGGCCTGGCTTGAAGCTGCAAAAGAGAATGCCCCTGCCGCTGCCAAGCAAAGCTCAGCGAGTTCAAAGATGAATATGAACCTCAACTGGATGACCTGCGACCCACACTTCTTGACCGCCGCATCAAAGCTGCCACCGGTGCTACTAGACATTGCTCAAACTGGAACCAAGGAACAGCAGGCTAAGGCAGCGGCAATTCTAGATAAAGCACGTCACGACTTGCACGTTGCCCTTGCCGAAAAATAAACCCGCCGTCAATAGCTCTGCTCTAAAAGCGCGCTATCGCAGAATTCTAAGATTTGCAGCCAGGGCTTTGGCTCAGGCTTGGTGGTTTGAAATTGTGCTGCCAAAGTTTGGCTTAGGCAAACTAACGGCGCGTGGCCGGATTCGGCGCTTTCAAAAACTTGCCAGAAAATTTCACGACCTAGCCGCGGATTTAGGTGGCCTAATGGTGAAAGTTGGCCAGTTTCTTTCAGCCCGTCTAGATGTACTGCCAGAGGAAATCACCAAAGAACTTTCTGGGCTTCAAGATGAAGTTGCCCCCGAATCTTTCGAGAGCATTCTCAAAGAAATTGAGCAAGAGCTGGGCATGGCACCAACGACAGCTTTCACCGAGATCATTGCTGAACCTATCGCTGCTGCTTCTTTGGGTCAGGCTTACAGAGCAAAGCTTTCTCAGGGCCTTGCCACGGATCTTGGTGTGCACGATGTGATTATCAAAGTTTTGCGCCCAAGCATAGAAGACATTGTTGAAGTTGACCTAGCGGCACTCACCAAAGTTGGCGGCTGGCTATCAAGAGTCAAGTTGGTTTCAAAACGCACCGATGCACCGGCCCTGGTGGAAGAGTTTGCCGAAATCACCTTGCAAGAGATCAACTACTTGAAAGAGGCAGAAAATCTTGAACGATTTGCCGCGGATTTCGAAACTGATTCAAGGATCAAAACACCAGACGTAATTTGGGAACGAAGTGCCCGACGGGTACTTACTCTCACCGACGTTTCAGCTATCAAGATTTCAGATGTCGATGCACTGGTTGAAGCGGGCATTGACCCAAATGCGGTTGCGGCCGAACTCGCCAGAGCAACATTTGAACAATTCTTTATTACCGGCTTCTTTCATGCGGACCCGCACCCAGGGAACATATTTATAACCAAGAACCAAGAACCCTCTGGGCCAGCTTTCACCCTGACCTACATTGACTTTGGCATGATGGGCCGAGTTAGCGAAGAGCAAAAGGCCAACCTGCAAAGGTTCCTATTTGCTGTTGCATCGCGCGATGCCAGAGCCTGGGTTGTTGCCTGCGAACGGCTTGGTGTGCTACTTCCTTCTGCAGACACCGTTCTGCTCGAAGAAGCCGTCAGCAAACTCTTTGACAGATTTGGTGGCGTCCGCGTTGGTGAGCTGATTCAAACCGACCCACAGGAAATCAAAGAGTTTGCAATTGAGTTCAGCGAACTTATTCGCACACTGCCTTTTCAATTACCTAATGACTTCTTGTTCTTGATCCGAGCACTCTCACTGATCTCTGGGGTGACTAGCTCGTTGAATCGCGAATTCAATATCTGGGATGCCGTTGACCCTTTTGCCCGTTCACTGTTGAACGGCTCAGGAACCGGAACCATCAATCGCCTTGGTAAAGATCTCTACGCCAACTTGCTCACCCTAAGCCGCCTACCAGGCAGGCTCGAGCAACTGGTTAGCAGGGTTGAGCGTGGTGATCTGGTTACCAGAAACCCCGAGCTTGAACGCCGATTGAGAGTGCTTGATTCAAGCATCAGACGCGCAACTGCCGCAGTAGTTTTTGCTGTATTGGTAATCGCAGGGGTTCTTGTGTTGCCAGGGAATTTGCAACTTGGCTATTCGCTGCTGGCCACCGCTTCGCTACCTTTGCTCTACGCGCTAGGTTTTGGCAGGTTCATCAAATAGAAAAAGACCCCCGATTTTCATCAGGGGTCTTTTACAGTTTTTAGCCGAAGAAATTAACCCAGGCTAAGCTAACCAAAAATAGTGCTGCGGATGATAAAAACGCTCCTATACCAAGCCCAACTGGCGATTGCCAGCCGTGCCAGCGTTCTTGATAATCAAAACGCTTTCTGGTCCAGGCGTCTTTGGTCTCTACCCAATCAGCCATTTCTTGATATTGCTTTTGAATCTTTTCTTTCTTTTGCTCGTTCATGTTTTCTTCACTTTCTTAGATACGGATGAGTGAAGCTAAAAATTATTAACATAAAGGGCTTCGCACTACACTTTAGCCATGATTTCATCCATCTTCGTAAACCTGCCAGTAGAGAGCCTGACCAAGTCAGTCGACTTCTTTACCCAGCTTGGCTTCAAGTTCAATCCGCAATTCACCGATGACGAATCCACCTGCATGATTGTGAACGACACAATCTACGTGATGCTACTTGAGCACAAGAAGTTTCAGGGCTTCATATCTAAGCCAATTGCTCCCAAGGATTCAACCGAGGCTATTCTGGCCTTCAGTCTTGGCTCTGCCGATGAGGTACGCGAGATGACTGAGAAAGCACTTTCACTTGGTGCGCGAAAACTAAACGAGCCAGAAGATCACGGCTTCATGTTTAGCTGGGGCTTCGAAGACCTAGATGGTCACCTGTGGGATCTCTTCTGGATGAACCCGGAACACGTTCAGTAGCAAAAAGACCCCAGCAATTGCTGGGGTCTTTTTGTTTCTATTGAGATTTACTTTGCGGCGCCAGCCTTGGTTGCTGCTGGTACCTCAACTAGGCGGCCGGTCTTGACATCGTAGATGTAGCCGTAAACCGGAATGCCTGCTGGAACTAGTGGGTGGTTCTTGATTCGCTGAACATCTTCAGTCACGCTCTGGGCCTGCTCTGAAATAGTTAGCCAGTCAATGTACTTTGCCTCGGCTGAGCCTGGGCCAGTACCAACATCGTAGAAACCTTCTGCACCAAGAGCAGCAGTCTCAAGGCTGTTGGCTAGAAGTCCACGGATAACTTCATCGGTGAAAAATTCCATGCCACAGTCTGAGTGGTGAATAACGAACCACTCTTTTGTGCCAAGTAGCTTGTATGAAATGACGAGCGAACGAATCGCGTCGTCTGAGGCGCGGCCACCGGCGTTGCGAATAACGTGAGCGTCACCCTCGCTAAGGCCTGCATACTTTGCTGGGTCTAGGCGGGCATCCATGCAAGTAAGAATTGCGAAGCCACGTGCTGGTGGCAATGCCAGGTTTCCCTTGCTGCCGAAATCTGCAACGTACGCTGCGTTTGCTTCTAAGACTTTGTTTAGTTCAGACATTTTTCCTCGTATGTGATTTGGGTTGTGGCCCAACTATACGAAGAGAAAATTACAGATTCTCTTTTGTGTCTAAAGATTACAAGGACTTGAAAATTATTCGAGTTTTAGAACTTGGTCAGTTTGTTGAGCGCGCGCTTCTTTGGCAGGTTTTGGTAATCCCACTGAATGGCAACGGCCTCAGCTAACCAGACTGTCATTGACTTCTTGTTGAGATCT
>JAHEGM010000078.1 GCA_024645105.1 Rhodoluna sp. | reverse complement strand
CAACAGCCTCTACGAGTCATCCAGGATTATAAAATCCAAAATAGGCAGCAGCATGGACACTGAGGCAATTGTTCAGCACCTCACCGATTCGGTGGTCGCCAGAATAAATGAGTCGGTAGCTTGGCGCCCAGGTGCTAAGGAGCTGCTCTGGGAACTAAAGCGCAAAAAAATCAAGACAGCGCTAGTCACCATGTCTTTGCACCGCATGGCCGAAGAAGTCGTGAACAAGATTCCTTTCAAAGCCTTCGACGTTATTGTCGGCGGAGATGATGTTTTACGCGGCAAGCCATTTGCCGACCCATATTTGAAAGCGGCCGAACTGCTTGGGGTTGACCCAGCCGATTGCGTGGCCTTTGAAGACTCGAACACCGGACTTCGCTCTGCGGAAGCAGCGGGAACAAAAGCGGTTGGAATTCCAAACTTCATTGAAATACCAATAATCCCTGGTCGTATTCTGTGGCCCACGCTTGAAGGTGTGCGCGTCAAAGATTTGCAGAAACTTTTTAGTTAGGAATACATGAACCAGCCAATTTCAAAGGCCAAACTACCAACCGGGCCTTTCCGCGAAGGTGACCGAGTTCAACTCACCGGTCCTAAGGGGAGACTCAACACCATAACCTTGCGCGCAGGTGACAAGTTCGGAACTCACCGTGGTGATTTGTTGCACGACGAAATAATTGGCAAACCCGAAGGGTCTGTGGTTTTGAATCAGGTTGGGGTTGAATACCTAGCCTTTAGGCCGCTGATGAGCGACTTTGTTTTGTCAATGCCAAGAGGTGCCGCAATTATTTACCCAAAGGATTCGGCGCAGATCGTAACCATGGGTGACATCTTTCCTGGGGCTCGAGTCGTTGAAGCCGGCGTTGGTTCTGGCGGCCTAAGCATGTACCTACTGCGTGCAATCGGTGACCACGGCTCGCTTGATTCTTTTGAGCGACGCGAGGAATTTGCCGACATCGCAAGAGCAAACGTGGCAACAAATCTTGGAATAGTTCCAGAAAACTGGAACATTCACATCGGCGACTTGCAAGATCAATTGCCTCAACAAAAAGAGGCCGGGTCTGTTGATCGAATAGTCCTAGACATGCTTGCTCCTTGGGAGTGTGTTGAGCAATGTGCCACCGCACTAGTTCCGGGCGGGTTGCTGATTGGCTACGTCGCTACGGTCACTCAACTTTCAAGATTCGCAGAAGCTCTCAAAGACAGTGGCCACTTCAACGAACCAGAAGCCTGGGAATCAATGGTTCGAGGCTGGCACCTGCAAGGCTTGGCGGTTAGACCTGAACACCGAATGATTGGGCACACCGGCTTTTTGATCACGGCAAGAAGAATGGCGCCAGGTTCATTCGCACCAAACTTCAAGACCCGCAATAAACCTGAATTCTCAGACGAGGATGTAAGTGCCTGGAACCCGGATCACCTAGGTGAGCGGAAAGTTTCTGACAAGAAGCTAAGAAAAACCATTCGTAGCGCAGAGGCTGCGGCCGAAGCACGTATTGACCAAAATTAATCACAAATAAGAAAAGACAACAATTGCGCAAACTCACCGCTTCACTCATTGCCGCTTCGCTTATCGCCACCCTTTCAGGCTGCAGCTCTTCAAGCGATTCAAGCTTTGCGGGTCTCGACTCAACCTGTAAGCAATATGTTGGGGGAGATGCGATTGACAAAGTTTCTGTAACCGGAGAGTTTGGAACTTTGCCAGAGGCAAAGTTTGAAGCGCCACTAACCAGCGACAAAATCGAGACCAAGGTAATTAGCGAAGGCGATGGACCTAAGTTCACCGGAGACCAATTCGTTGAACTTGAGTTCATGGCAATTAACGGCGGAACCGGGGCTACGCTTCAGTCAACCAAGTTTGACGGCACCGACTTTGGTTCTCAGGTAATTGCAAGCGGAGACTATCCAGACTTTTGCCATGCACTATCGGGTGTTCGCGGCGGTTCAAGAATTGCGGTGCTATTTCCAGCTGCCTTGGCTCATAAGTCAGAGGGAAATGCCGAAAGCGGACTTGGCAAAGACGACTCAGTTGTCTACGTGATTGACGTTCGAAAGGTTTATCTTCCTTATGCTGTGGGCGAGTCACAGCCTGCTCAGGCGGGATTCCCCTCAGTTGTAAGAGCAGAAAACGGCACACCGGGAATCACTCAACTTAAGGGTGCCGCGCCAGCAGAATTTAAGCTGCAGACACTGATCAAGGGCGCTGGTGAGCTGGTTAGCCAAGGTGACAAAATCACCGTGCACTACTCAGGCTTTGTCTGGGGCGGCGAAAAATTTGATTCCTCATGGGACCGTGGTCAGCCTGCACAATTTCAGCTGAGCCAAGGCCAATTGATTGATGGCTTCATCAAGGCCCTAGACGGTCAGAGTGTTGGCTCTCAGGTAGTTGCAGTGATTCCACCTGCCGAAGGCTATGGTGACCAGGAACAGGGAAGCATTCCTGCAAACTCAACTCTCATTTTCGTAATTGACATCCTGGGTACCACAAAGCCAGCAAACTAGTAATTGGGGGATTACGTGTCAGCAAAATCAGAATCAGCCTGGCAGCCCGCCAAGACTGACAAGTCAGAGCGGTTGCTGCAACTGACCTGCGCGTTGCTTTTTGCTGAACGGGGCCTAACCAAAGCCGAGTTGTTTCGTTCAATTCCGGCTTATGTTGAGGCCGTGAATTCTGGAACTGTTGAAGAGTCCCTCAATCGAATGTTCGAGCGAGACAAAACTGATTTGCGAGCCACAGGCATTCAGATTTATACACCAAACCCAGCTGCCGAAGCCGAAGAGATTTGCTACGTAATCGCAGACGATACTTTTATTTGGCCAAGCCACATTGATCTGAGTGCAAAGCAGTTACAGTTGCTTACTTTGGCAGCTCAAGTTTGGTCTCAGGCTTCGCTGCAATCTGACGCCAGCCAGGCACTGGTGAGACTGAAGGCACTTGGGGTGGAACAAGCCGCAGATGACCTAATTGGATTTGCGCCTCGCATCAATACTCACGAGCCGAGTTTCTTACCGTTGACCACAGCCATTGAAAACAGAACAGAAGTGACCTTCAGTTATCGTAAGGCCAATGGTGAAGTAAGCAAGCGCCAGGTGCAACCATGGTCTCTGCATAATGTGGACGGACAATGGCTATTGCAATGTTTTGACGTAAAACAAAAGCAACCAAGAAATTTTGTGCTCAAGAGAATCGTGTCCAAGGTTCAAATTCTGAGAGACGGTGACCTAGAAGTAAATTTTGAAGCTCCTTCAAACGAACTGCTCGAGACAACCACAAAGGAATTGATGGATCACATCAAGGGGCAGGTTTGCGAACTCAAAGTCAAACGTGACTCTGGCGCCTGGTTCCACTTTCACCTAGACGATTCATCGAATTCAAAAGATGGTCAGATCAGCTTCAATTTCATGGATCTAGAACTGATTGCCGAAGAACTTCGTGACTTTGGCTCGGATGTCACTGTAATCAGACCAAAAGAACTTGCCGAAGCAGTCAAAGCTGGCTTTCAAAAGGTGGTGGCAGACCATGCCTAAGCCAAATAATTTCAACGGCGAAGACCGCTACAACTTCATGCTGGCCTTGGTGGGCTTCTTGCAAAATCGCGGACCGGTGTCTGTTTCAGACGCGGCGGCGCACTTTGAACTTGACCCGGCGTACCTCAGAAAAGTAGTCACCTCAATTAACGAGGCACGCGCCGAGGTTAGAGGCTTTGAGCAATGGTTCTTCATGATTGACGTAGAGGAGCTCGAAGAAAATGGCATGCTGTCACTTATTGACAACTTAGTTATCGATGACGTGCCAAAACTTTCCAACCGTCAGGCATCGGCTATAGCGGCCGGTTTGAACTATTTGGCAACAATTCCAGCTTTCAAATCGGACCCGGACTTGATTGAGCTACAGAACATCCTTGCAGCAAACACGATTCGCGGCATAAATCCTTTGGTGGAACTTCGCCCAGGTAGCGCTGAAGCCGGAGCCGAGCTGGTGCGAAAAGCTATTTTGGCTGAGACTCAAATTTCTTGTGAGTACATCAACCAAAAAGATGAGCGCTCGGTGCGAACCTTAGAGCCGTTGCGCTTGGACCCAAGAGCAGATGGCTGGTATTTGCGCGCCTATTGCCCGATTCATAAAGAGGTAAGAAACTTCAAGCTTGATCGCATGCGCCGCATCGAGGTTCTTGATGTGCAGCGCAGCAATGAAGCACGCAGCGTAAGTGAAATCGAAGATGCTATTTACATCGCAGCCGCGACCGACACTAAGGTGACTGTGGAGGTTGAACCCGAGGCCTATCGCTTGATCTCGGAATTCAAAACCATTAGCGAACCAGCCAATGTTGAAAACGGCAGGATTAGGGCAGAAATCAAGGTGGGCCACCTACCCAACATTGGCCGCTTGGTAGCCCGCTACGGCGGCGCAGCAAAGGTAATTTCACCAGAGCAGGCAAAGGTGCATGTAAAGAACTACGCCCTTGCAGCCCTTGGTGAGCCAGTGCATTCAAAAGTAGAGAACGAGGACTAGATCGTGGGTCAAACTTTTTGGATTTGGACTTGGGTGATTCTGGCGATTTCGGCCCTTGTAGTCTTTGGCCTTATTTTCAAGTCACTGTTCAACAGCCTGCTCTCCGCCGCCCACCAACTGGAGCGAGTGACCATAAAACTGGAAGAGTTGGCCAAACTGTTAGATGAAAAGCCAACTCTGGAAAACCCGGAAAGCTCACTACTGAAAGACCCCGGCATTGCAATTGCCAGGCGCAAGGAGCTTCTCAAAGCCAAAATAAAGAAACAAGA
>JAHEGM010000049.1 GCA_024645105.1 Rhodoluna sp. | reverse complement strand
CTTCGCAACCAGCCAGTGGTTGACTACTTCCACAAGAACATGGGAGCGGTTGCCGGTCTTGGTATTGGCGTGGGTGTTTTCCAGTACAAGAAGCTTGCCATCAAGGGTCTAATTGCGTGGTTCATGCACCGCGGCTACCACGGCTTGGCAATGCCAATGTGGGAGCGCAAGATCCGCGTATTCTCTGGTTGGATCTGGAACTTCTTGCTACGCCGCGACATCGTTGCAATCTCTGCAACCAAGGACCCTCGATTAGCTTTCGAGACCTTCGCGTCGCGTCCAAAAGCTTAACGAAATTGGATAGGGCGCCTAGGAAACTAGGCGCCTTTATTCTTGGCTCTAGGCCAAGCCCCTGTATTCCAATGGCAGAGAAAGGCGACTTAAAATCGCTACAGTGTGGGTTCGAGTCCCACCAGGGGCACCAGCTTTATTCAGCCAACTCCCAGCATGGGGGGGTTAACATTTACCCATGGACATCACTCTCATAGTCATCATCGGCGCCATTGCGCTCATCGGTATTTTCCTTTGGTCTACCTACAACGGTCTAGTTACTCTGAATGTTCGAGTTGACGAGGCCTGGAGCGACATCACCGTTCAGCTAAAGCGTCGTGCGGACTTGATTCCAAACCTCATTGAAACCGTAAAGGGTTATGCCACTCACGAAAAAGAGGTTTTTGAAAACGTAACCGCCGCTCGTGCGGCCACCGTTTCACCTCAGGTTTTGGCTCACCCGGCTCAGGCCGCGGCCGCCGAAGATTCTTTTGGTGCAGCAATGAAGAGCCTGTTTGCGGTAGCCGAGGCTTATCCGCAGCTGCAGGCAAACCAGAACTTCTTGAGTCTTCAGCAGGAACTTACTGACACAGAAGACAAGATCATGGCAGCTCGCCGCTTCTACAACGGCGGAGTTCGCGAACTAAACACAAAGATCAAGCAGTTCCCTCAGACTCTGTTTGTTCGTTCTCTTGGTTTCAAAGAACGTGAGTTCTTTGAGGTGGCCGACGCCGCTGCAATCGCAGAGCCGCCAGCGGTCAAGTTCTAAAACATTTTCTGACCTAAATGTATTCAGCTATCGCGGCTAATAAACGAAACACGTTTTTCATCGTGTTTGGTTTCGTTGCGCTGCTGGGCGGACTTGCTTACTGGTGGGGCCAGGCAAGCGGCAATGGCTCCAGTGCGTTAATGATCATTGGCTTTGTTGGCCTTTATGCGCTGTTTCAGTATTACGTGGCAAGCTCCCTTGCTATTGCAATGAGCGGTGCGGTGCCAATCGAAAAATCGGATAACCCAAGACTCTGGCGCATCGTAGAAAACCTAAGCATCACCGAGGGTATGCCGATGCCAAAGGTTTATGTAATTCCAGATGAGGCACCAAACGCTTTTGCAACCGGCCGCGATCCAAAGCACGCGGTGGTTGCGGCAACGACAGGCCTTCTGGCCATCATGGATGACAAAGAGCTTGAAGGGGTTATGGCTCACGAGCTTGGCCACGTAAAGAACTACGACATTCGCGTCTCAACAATTGTTTTTGGCCTAGTGAGCGCCGTTGGTGTGCTGGCAGATTTTGCCATTCGCATGGCTTTCTTTTCTAATCACGGCGGTGGTCGTCGTGATTCAAACGACAACGGTCTGGGCATCGCTCTGATACTTATCGGTGTTGTGGCAAGCATTATTGCTTGGTTGATTGGCCCAATAGTTTCGGCGGCGGTTTCTCGTCAGCGCGAGTACCTTGCCGATGCCACCGGGGCAAAGACCACGAGGTACCCCGAGGGCCTTGCCAGCGCCCTGGAGAAGCTGGGTAAATACGGGCGACCAATGCGCCGTGCCAGCTCGTCAATGGCCCACATGTACATCAATGACCCGGTGAAGCCTGGCCTTACCGAGCGCCTATTCTCAACCCACCCGCCAATTCCAGAGCGAATTTCAAGACTGCGCCAAATAGGCAGCAAGTTCTAACCGGGCCAATCTGCTAACAAACTAGACTTGCTGGAAGCACAGAATCTAGTGAGGTCCAGATTGTCTACCAAAGTTATTGCGCCAACTCTTGCCGAGTTTGAACTCGCCCACGAGAACGTACTAAAGGTTGCCATTGAGACCCCAATTCTGAAGAGCAATTTTCTGACTAAATTCAGTGGCCACGAGGTCTACCTCAAGTGTGAGAACCTGCAGCGCACCGGTGCCTACAAGCTTCGTGGTGCCTACAACCGCATGAGCAAGCTAACCGCTGCCGAGCGCAAGAAAGGCGTGGTAGCGGCCAGTGCCGGAAACCACGCACAGGGTGTTGCTCTTGCAGCTAAAAAACTAGGCATCAAAGCAACCATCTTCATGCCAATTGGCGCATCACTTCCAAAGCTTCAAGCAACGGAAAACTACGGGGCAGAAGTGGTGCTGACCGGAGCGGTTTTTGGCGAAACTCTTAGAGCGGCTCAGGCATACTCGGCCAAAAAGGGTGCAATCTTTATTCCACCTTTTGACCACCTTGAGGTAATTGCCGGCCAGGGAACAGTTGGCCTTGAAATCATCAACGAACTTCAAGACGTAGACAACATCATTGTGGCAATTGGTGGCGGCGGGCTAGCCGCCGGAGTGGCAACTGCCGCAAAGCTCAAGGCCGCATCGCTTGGCAGAAAGATCAAGGTTTACGGCGTGCAGGCAAAAAATGCCTCGCCATACGTTCAGTCTTTGAAACTTGGTCGCCCGCTCGAACAGAGTATTACTAGAACCATTGCAGACGGTATTGCCGTTAGCAAGCCGGGTGCAATCCCATTCGCGCTAATCAAGAAAAACATAGACAAGGTTGTCACCGTAACAGACGACGAAATTGCCCAGGCAATCGTGGTCTTGCTGGAGCGCTCAAAAATGGTCGTTGAGCCGGCTGGTGCGGTTGGCGTGGCGGCAATCATGTCTGGCGCCCTAAAGCTAAAAGGTAAGACAGTTGTAATTCTCTCGGGTGGAAACATAGACCCGCTGCTCTTGCAAAAAGTCGTAGGTCACGGTCTGGCTGCAGCTGAGCGCTACACATCTATATCTGTGATGCTTCCTGATCGCCCGGGTATGTTGGTGAAGACCGCCGAGGCAATTGCCTCTGCCCACGGAAACGTTGTTGAGGTTTTGCACACTCGCCACGGCAAGGGCCTTGAGATTTCTGAGGTTGAGCTAAAGATGTCTGTAGAGACCACAGGTCACGAACATCGCCAGCGAGTTTTGAAGGCACTGCAAGATGCAGGCCTAAAAGCCCGCATTTACGAAGAGTAGTTAAGCAAAGAATAGAGTTTGAAAAATCCCCGGTCATTGACCGGGGATTTTTACTAACCTAAGAAGTTTTTGACTTCTAAAATCTTGATTTCACGCTCTTTGCCATTTGGTGCAAAGAAAGAAACAGTGTCGCCAACCTTGGCACCCATGATTGCAGTGCCAATAGGGGAGTCTGGGCTGTAAACCTCTATGTCGCTACCTTCGGCGATTTCTGCGCTGCCCAGTAGAAACTCCATCTCGCTGCCATTCATTGTGAGCTTGATTACGGTTCCTTGCTCAACTACGCCGTTTGATTCGCGAGCTTCTCCAACAACCGCATTCGCCAAAATGTTTTCTAGTCGAGCGGCTCGTGATTCGATTTTGCCCTGTTCTTCTTTGGCCGCGTGGTAGCCACCGTTTTCTTTGAGGTCACCTTCTTCACGAGCCTCTTGAATTTTCTTAGCGATGTCCTGGCGGGCTACGGTCAGTAGGTATTCCAGTTCGCTAGCAAGGCGGTCGTAGGCTTCTTGCGTGAGCCAGGTTCCTTCAGGGGTTTCAGACATAATCCCTTTAGTTTATTTCAGCCAGCACTTGTCAACCAGCCCAGATACGCCAAGTTGGGTCGTATTTACGAAGGTTTCATATTCACCCGATGCTGCCACAGGCACCTCTTTATAGCCAACAACGGCAAAGCCTTGGTTTAGCACCTGTATGGCGCAAACAGCAGGCCCTGAGGGGCTTTGAACGGCAAAGCGCACTGAGGCTTGTTTTTCGCTCAAGATCTCGTAGCCCAGGTCTTGGGTCTTTATCTGGTTGGCGTTATCGATGCTTACCCAAATTGCCCAACCCAGAAAAGCGGCGATTAGAGCGGCCGCCAACGCAATGATTGGCTTCCGATTGCGCTTTTTACCGGCCGGCTTGCCATAGCGCTCGGCCATTAGGTCAGATACAGAACTCATTGCTTTAAGGCTACATACTTAATGCATGCAAACATTGATTTCAGCACTCTTGGCCGCATCGCCAAGCCCAACTCCATCGGTTGATCCGGCCAACACGTTCTACAGCCCAGGCACAATTGGGTTCATTGCAACCTTTGGGATGGCCCTTGGCGCAACCTTGCTGATTTTTGATCTTGTTCGCCGAGTTCGCCGAGTTAGATACCGCGCCGAAATTCAGGCAAAGCTAGACGCCGAAGCTGCCGACAGCGGGACTAAGCGCAATAAGTAATGCCGCGGTCCAGTGGCACATAAAAGCCAGGACCGTAAACGAGTGAAAAATCTCGTGGAAGCCAAAAACTCCGGGAACCGGATTTGGCTTCTTTAGGGCGTACACCACGGCGCCGAGTGTGTAGCAAAGACCACCCACCAAAATCAAAATCATCATTGGTGCATTGGCGTTCATGAAATCAACGACGTAAACGAATGCGCCCCAGCCCATTGCGATATAAATTGCAACGTATAGCCAACGCGGGGCGTGAAGCCAAAAGACTCTAAAACAGATTCCGAGTAATGCCGAGCCCCAAATTATTGACATCAGCAAAATGGCTTTTTCTTGAGGGAGGGCAAGCCAAGTGATTGGTGTGTAACTACCGGCAATCAACAGAAAAATATTGGCGTGATCGATGCGTTTTAGGGTGACCTTTACCTTTGGGCTCCAATTGAAGCGGTGGTAGAGCGCAGAGTTACCAAACAGTAGAAGAGAGCTGGCAAAAAACACGGCGGTGGCTATTTTTGCTGGCACCCCGTTGGCAAGAACCACAAGAACAATTCCACCCGCCACGACAAGTGGTAAGACTCCAGTGTGAATCCAGCCGCGCCAAGTTGGTTTGATCTCTGGTTGAGGTTCTCTAAAACCTTCGCTGATTGGCATGCTCACAAGCCCACTCTATTACCTCAACCTGAAGTAGCCTTATCCATGTGCGAAACCTGATTTACCGTCTATACGAAAGCTCTCTCGAGCGTGGCCTAGCCCCGGCTGACCTGCCGAAGCACGTAGCGGTAATGCTCGATGGAAACCGGCGTTGGGCTGAGCGCAGGCCTGGTGCCAAGGCGGCTCACGGTCACGCCGCCGGTGCAAATAAAATCTTTGAATTTCTTGGCTGGTGTGATGAGATCGGTATCAAGGTCGTCACCCTCTACATGTTGAGCACCGATAATCTGGCCAAACGAGAATCTGCGGAACTTGCAGACTTGCTAAAGATCATTGGCTCGGTGGCAACTGAGATGGCCAAGCGCAAGCGCTGGAAGATTCGCATTGTTGGCGATCGTGCTTCACTTCCAGAAGAGCTGCTTGAAGAATTAGAGTCTGCCGAACGCTTGACCGCGAATCTAAATAAGCCTGAAGTAAACCTTGCAGTTGGCTATGGTGGCCGCAAAGAAATTGCAGACGCCATGCGATCCATTTTGAAAAAACATGCCACCGAGGGAACCACCATTGAGCAACTGGCGGAGCTGCTTGACCCAGACTTAATAACTGAGCACCTTTATACCGGCGGTCAGCCAGACCCAGACCTAATTATTAGAACCTCGGGGGAGCAGAGGCTTTCCGGGTTCCTGCTTTGGCAAAGCTCAAACTCTGAGCTTTACTTTGAAGAGGCGCTGTGGCCAGATTTTCGCAAGGTTGATTTCTTGCGTGCGATTCGCGCTTTTGAATCCAGGCACCGTCGTTTTGGCGCTTAGGCGCAGCCGCTTTGGCGCGTAGGTAAACACTAGATAACGAACCCAGTTTCGGGCGTGTCTAAACCTCAAGTTGAGATTTAGCAGGCGTAGTTTTGGCTCAAGCTGAAACAAAGGAGCCTAGGTGCCTAAGTCAAATACAAATGTGTCCGCTTCAACATCCAAGACTTCGGCAGCTAAAACACCCAAAGCTTCGATCGGCACCAAGACCTATGTTCTAGATACCTCGGTTTTGCTTTCAGACCCGCGTGCAATTTTCAAGTTCAAGGAACAAGAAGTTGTCATTCCAATCATCGTGATCAACGAGCTTGAGAAGAAGCGTCATGACCCTGAAATTGGCTACTACGCCAGGCAGGCGCTGCGACACCTAGACGATCTCAGAATTCAGCACGAACGCCTTGATTTTCCTATGGAGGTTGGCGACGGCGGCTTGCTTCGTGTAGAGCTAAACCACATTGATCAGACCACCCTGCCAAAGGGTTTTCAACTTGGCGACAACGACAGCCGAATTCTTGCCGTGGCCTTCAACCTAGCCAGTGAGGGTCGCGATGTGACCCTAGTAACCAAAGACTTGCCCCTTAGAGTCAAGGCTTCTGCACTAGGCATGAGCGCCGACGAGTATCGCAACGATAACGCCGTAGATTCTGGCTGGACCGGCATTTCCGAGATAGCCCTTTCAGCCGATGAAATCTCCGATCTGTACGACACAGAAATCATCAAGCACAAGGCCGTTGCCGAGCTTCCAATCAATACCGGCCTGGTAATTACTTCAGAGCGCGGTCACGCACTTGGTCGCGTTGAAAAAGGCGGCAAAATCAAACTTGTCCGTGGCGACCGAGATGTTTTTGGCGTGCACGGCCGTTCGGCCGAGCAGCGCCTTGCGATTGATGTTTTGCTAGACCCAGAAGTTGGCATTGTTTCTTTGGGTGGACGCGCCGGAACCGGTAAATCGGCAATGGCACTACTTGCGGCCCTAGAGATGGTTCTAGAGCGTCGCCAGCACAAAAAAATAATTGTATTCAGGCCAATTTTTGCCGTGGGTGGCCAGGAGCTTGGTTACCTACCCGGTAGTGAAAACGAAAAGATGAACCCTTGGGGTCAGGCCATCTTTGACACCCTTGGTCCATTGGTCTCCAAAGAGGTAATTGATCACATCGTTGATCGCGGCCTTCTAGAGATTTTGCCACTGACTCACATTCGTGGCCGCTCTCTGCACGATGCCTTTGTAATTGTTGATGAAGCGCAGTCTCTCGAGCGAAACACTCTGCTAACCGTGCTCTCACGAATTGGCCAGAACGCCAAGGTGGTACTGACCCACGATGTGGCCCAGCGTGACAATCTCAGGGTTGGGCGCCATGACGGCATTGCGGCGGTCATTGAGTCACTGAAGAACCACGACCTATTCGCCCACATGACTCTGCAGCGCTCGGAGCGTTCAGCAATTGCGGCTCTGGTGACAGACCTGCTAGACAACTAGCAGTTTTCATCGGCGAGGTATAGCCTGAAACTATGAATTTCGAACAAGCGGATCCAGCAATCCAGAAACTGTTGGCAGATTATTTCGACGTGATGCACCACCAGGACATGGCTGTCTTTGACAAGGTGTTTCATAAAAACTGCGCACTTTATTCAACGCAGACCGGAGAGCTAAGCCTTCGCCCATATGATGTTTACCGTGAAGTAGTGGCTAATCGTGAATCACCCGCAAGTCTGGGCAATGCCCGCCGAGACAAAGTCCTAATGTTTGACCAGGTCTCACCAACACTGGCACTTGTAAAAGTGCAACTTGAGATGTTTGGCGGGGTTATGCAGGACTACCTAAACATTGTGTTTATCGATGGCCAGTGGTGGATTCTTGCCAAAATGTGGGAACGCGTAGGCGACGCAGCCTAAATTGCTGTTGATAACCTCAACCGCCAAACTTTCAATCACCTAGCCTCAAGCCATGAACTTGGCACACTTTTTTGCGGCATTAGGAAGTCTCTATATTTTTGCGGTTTCGTTGCCGTTGGCAAAAACTGATTTTCTGCAACATCGGCTGCCTAATAAGTTTGTGCTTCCCGCGTTTCCAATTACGTTCTTTGGGCTTCTTGCCGCAAGCTTGTTGCTAAATCAGTGGGGGCAATTTTTAGCTGCCGTTATTTTTTCATTAGTTGCCTTTGCAGTTGGTTTGCTGGCAAATAAATACGGCTCGTTAGGCATGGGAGATGTAAAACTGATCACGGTGACAACAATGGCGCTGGCTTGGGGAAGTTTGATCGCTCCGCTTATCGCTTTGGTTTTGGGATTCGTGCTAGCCGCTGCAGTGATATTGATTCAGCTTTTGAGAGGCAGAACAAGCCTCGGCGATGCGATTGCCCTTGGACCTTATTTGCTGGTTGGCTTCGTGGTGACCCAGATGCTCACCTGGTCTTCGTACCTTGGTGGCTTTTCGCCAAATTTCTTTTTGTAGAGCCTTCGCCCGGATAGGTATCGGGTAATTTCTTGATGAGCAATCAACGCCTCGCGTTTGCCAAGGTAGGTTTCTTGCAGTTCCCAAAGTCGCTTAGCCCAGGCATCAGAATGCGCATCATCCTTTGGCAGGTGGGCCAGTTCATGCAGCATTGTGTCTTTGTCAAAGTGGCAAAGCATCATGGTGTCTGTGTCTTTGTCTACCCAGGCCATTGAGTGTCGGGGTGAGCGACTAACTCCCAGATGTGAATGAATTCGCACCCAATTCAATTTCCATTTTTTCTCTTGCAACACCTTGTCAAGTAGCAGCAACGTGGGCTTCCAAAGCGGCCAGGCCTCGTTTTGAAAACCCGGCACTGGCCTTACCTCAAAAGAAAGGCGGGTCGCCCAGAGAGGAACCTCTCGGTAGCGCCCGCCAATCTTTGCAGTAATTAATTTAGTAATAGCAAACTCTGTTTCGGTTTTTATAGACCAGGGCTTGTCATTGAAAGTACATCAAGAGCTTTGTCTAGCTGCTCCATGGTTAGCTTCTCGCCGTCAACATAACCCAATTCAATGGTCGCCTCGCGAACGGTGATGCTCTTGGCAACAGAGTGCTTTGCAATCTTTGCCGCGGCCTCGTAGCCGATGTACTTATTAAGCGGCGTGACAATTGAAGGACTTGACTCGGCAAGCGCGCGTGCGCGCTCTTCGTTTGCCTCAAGACCCTTGATGGTCTTATCGGCAAGCAGGCGAAGTGAGTTTGACAGCAAACGAATTGACTCAAGCAGCGCGTTTCCCATTACAGGAATAGCCACGTTGAGTTCAAAGTTTCCGGTTGCACCCGCCCAGGCTGTGGTTGCATCGTTTCCGATTACTCGTGCGCAAACCATCATCACTGCCTCAGGAATTACAGGGTTGACCTTGCCCGGCATGATTGACGAACCTGGCTGAAGGTCAGGAATAGCAAGTTCACCTAGACCGGCATTTGGGCCTGACCCCATCCAGCGAAGATCATTGTTGATTTTGGTGAGAGACACGGCAAGTACACGAAGCGCTCCAGAGGCCTCAACCAGGGCATCTCTAGCACCTTGGGCTTCAAAGTGATCGCGTGCCTCGGTGATCGGCAGTTTGGTCTCTTCAGCAAGCAGACGAATTACCTCTTGAGGGAAGCCCTTAGGGGTGTTGATTCCGGTTCCGACTGCAGTGCCACCCAGTGGGACTTCAGCGGTGCGACCAATAGTTGATTCCACACGCTCAATTGCGTAGCGAATCTGAGCGGCATAGCCACCAAACTCCTGACCGAGTGTCACCGGGGTTGCGTCCATCAGGTGAGTACGACCTGCCTTGACGACTGACTTCCAAAGGTCACGCTTTTCTTCTAATGCATTTGCTAGGTAGTCAAGTGAGGGGAGCAGGTCATTAATTAGCGCTGCTGTAACCGCAACGTGCACCGATGTTGGGAATACGTCGTTTGAAGATTGCGATGCATTCACGTGATCGTTTGGGTGAACGTCTTTTCCGAGTCCGCGGGTAGCTAGTGTTGCCAACACTTCGTTCATGTTCATGTTTGAAGAGGTGCCAGAACCGGTCTGAAAAATATCTACCGGAAATTCGCCATCGAACTTTCCTGAGATAACTTCGTCGGCTGCAGCGGCAATTGCTTTTGCGATCTCTGCGTCGAGAACACCAAGCTTTGCGTTAGCCAGAGCGGCGGCTTTCTTGATTTGGGCAAGAGCTGCGATGTGCGCGCGCTCTAGAGTTGTGCCCGAGATCGGAAAGTTCTCAACGGCACGCTGGGTCTGTGCGCGGTACAGCGCGTTAATCGGAACTTGTACTTCACCCATGGTGTCGTGTTCAATGCGGTATTCCACTGTTTGGCCTTTCGTTGCCCTATTTACTTAATCTCGCCCACGATGACAATTGGGTGAATCTCACCAAGTGAAAGCTTGTAATTTGCTCCCACTACGGCGAGCTTCCCGTCTTTGACCGCGTCAGCTATGAGTGTGCTTCTAGTCAGCATTTCGTTGATGGTGTCTTGAACGTGTAATTCGGTGACATCTTCAATGTCGTGCTTGCCGGCGGCATTGGCCGCCTCAACGGTTGGGCGAATGCGCTCAACTAAATTGTGAATGAACTCACCTTCGGATTTGAGTGTTCCCTGAGTTGCGTCTATAGATGCGCGGATAGCGCCGCACTCATCGTGGCCCAGAACTAAAATCAGCGGAACTCCCAGTACTTCAACTGAAAACTCCAAAGAACCAAGAATTGTTTCAGCGATTACCTGGCCTGCGTTTCTTACTACAAACAGATCGCCAAGCCCTACGTCAAAAATTATTTCCGCAGAGAGCCTTGAGTCGGCACAACCAAACAATGCGGCAAATGGTCGCTGTTTTTCTGCAAGCGCTTCGCGACGCTCAATATCTTGCCTTGGGTGTGCTGGAGCACCGCCCACAAATCTTTGGTTTCCCCTAACCAGTGCGTCCCATGCCGCTTGCGGGGTTTGGTGTCTCATTGAAGTTGTCACTTGTTCAGCTCCTTCTCAATAAGGAAGGCAAACTCTTCGAGTTCAATTGGCGTAGCCGTGGATTTCAGGGAAATGAAATTGCCATCTTTTTCCAAAACCCATAGGTAGGGGTCGGCATCGGTGTTTTTACCAGGCTTGTAGAAAGTCCAGTTTTCAGAGGACCCAAAAGCGTAGTCATATTTTTCAAAGCCGGTAAGCGCGAGAGCAACCCAGGTTGGGTTTACGGCAAATGCTTGAGTCACGCCAACATACTGATTGTCTGGACCCACGAAGCCAACTTTCCAAACCTTGACCCCATCGGCTGCAGTCTCAGACCATTTGGCCTGGTTGGCCCACCAACCCTCAGGCAGATTGGCTGGAGCCGCGATGTTCAATTTGCTTGAATCTTCTGCGGCCACTGCGGCGGCAAGGTAGTCAATTGGTTTGATTCTGTTGCTGTCATCGCGCGGTACAACCAGAACGGTCACTAAGACGATTCCAAGGGTGGCCACCAAGGCTAAAACAAGGTTGATAACCGTTTGCTTGGCTCGATGTTTGGCTGCGGAGTCCGGGTCATATTGACCTACAGAATCTTGAGCGTTGGGCGAGGTCACTTACTAGCTTTCTTATTGGCCACGGCCTCGTTTAGGCGCTTGCGGGCGCCAGTTAGCCAGGTCTCACATTGGTTGGCAAGGGCTTCGCCTCGCTCCCAGAGAGCAAGCGATGCCTCAAGGCTAACCGAGCCTTGTTCCAGCTCTGCAACAACCTTCACTAGCTCGTCGCGAGCCTCTTCGTAGCTCATCTTTGCCACGTCAGCGTTGGTTTTTTCAGTCATTGTCTCTCCAGTCTATTTGGCTATTCGGCAATCGCGCCAAGCTCGCCCTTGGCTAGGCGAACCCTCAGTTTTTGGCCGGTTTTTACTGCGCCAGCATCGGAAATTACATGGCCATCGGCATCGCGCACCACGGAATATCCACGATCCAAAGTGGACTGCGGTGAAAGGCTGCGCACCTGTTGTTTGAGGTGACCAATCTGCATATCCTCGCGACTGAGTTGGTGTTCTAGCTTTTGGCGCATTTGGTCAACCAGTCTTTCGATGTCGGCTTCGTGCACCTCTATAAACGTGTGCGGGTTCGCCAGTATTGGTCGGCTTCGAATCTGTTCAATCATTGAAATCTGGTTGCTCACGAAAGTGTCAACCCGCATAAAAAGTCTTTGGCGAAGTTGATCTATTTTGTGCTTTTCCTCAACCACGTCTGGAACCACACGCTTAGCGGCGTCAGTTGGGGTTGACGCCCTGAGGTCGGCCACGTCATCTAGTACTGGGCGGTCGTTCTCGTGTCCGATTGCAGAAACGATGGGTGTCTTGGCGGCCGCGGCCGTTCTAACCAGGGCCTCGTCGCTGAACACCATTAGATCTAAGAATGATCCGCCGCCTCGAGCGATGATGATCACGTCAACTTCCGGGTCGGAATCAAGTTCCTTTATGGCGGCAATAATCTCTGGTGCCGCCTTTTCACCCTGAACCAGTGTGTGAATTACTCGAAACTGCACATCTGGCCAACGAAGCTTGGCATTTTGCAAGACGTCTTTTTCGGCGTCGGAATCTTTTCCGGTAATCAAGCCAATTTTGTTTGGCAAAAAGGGCAGTGGCTGCTTTTTCTCGAGTGAGGTTAGCCCTTCGGCAGTTAGCTGAGTTCTTAGCCTCTCAATTCGTTCCAGCAGCTCGCCAAGACCAACCTTGCGCATTTCAACTACCTGCATGGTGAGTTTGCCGCCCTTTGGCCAGAAGGCTGGCTTTATCAGTGCAAGTACTCGGTCACCCTGTTTTAGATCGTTTGGAATTTTGGCGACATTCCAAGAGTGAATAGAAACGCTGTTCTCGATCTGTAAATCTCTCAACTCGCCGAACATGTTCGAGGGGCCAATTTTGATAGAGGCTAATTCGCCTTCAATCCACAGCACGCCAAGGCGCTCAATCCACTCTTTTAAAGTCAGTGAAAGTCTGGATACTGGCCAGGGGGATAGCTCGGAGCTGACCTTTGATGCGCCAGTGAGTTCGTCTTCGCTCATGGTCCTCCTGCTATCAGCCACCACAATCCATCCGTGACACGCTTATCATTGAGGGGTGACTGACATCAAGAATACCGCGGGCAAGAAGGTCCTGTTGGCCTCGCCTCGTGGCTACTGTGCCGGCGTTGACCGGGCCGTAATTGCAGTCGAGAAGGCTCTAGACCACTACGGGGCCCCAATCTATGTGCGCAAGCAGATTGTGCACAATAAGCACGTAGTTTCCTCACTCGAGGCCCGTGGAGCCATCTTTGTTGAAGAGGTAGATGAAGTGCCAGAAGGCTCAGTGCTGGTATTTTCTGCCCACGGTGTATCTCCGGCTGTGGTTGCCGCCGCCGCCGAGCGTGGCCTAAACACCATTGATGCAACCTGCCCGCTGGTAACCAAGGTGCACCGCGAGGTTCAAAGATTTGCGGCCGAAGATTACGACATTCTGCTGATTGGCCACGAAGGTCACGAAGAAGTAGAAGGTACTGCCGGCGAAGCCCCACACGCAGTTCAAATTATTGACAAGGACGACAGCATTGCTGCCGCCAAGGTTCGTGACCCAAAGAAGTTGATCTGGCTTTCGCAGACAACCCTGTCTGTTGACGAAACTATGGAAACCGTTTTGAAACTTCGCGAGAAGCACCCAACTCTGCAGAACCCACCAAGCGATGACATTTGTTATGCAACTCAAAACCGCCAGGTCGCAATCAAAAAAGTTGGCGCCGGTTCAGATCTTGTGATTGTTGTGGGTTCTGGTAATTCATCTAACACCGTTCGTCTGGTTGAAGTTGCGTTGGAGGCTGGCGCTAAAGCTGCATATCGTGTTGACTATGCCAGCGAAATTGACGAGGCCTGGTTTGACGGTGTCGAAACCGTTGGTGTTTCTTCCGGTGCATCTGTTCCAGAAGAATTGGTAGACGAAGTTTTGGTATACCTCGCCGAAAAAGGTTTTGGCGATGTGCGCACCGTGCAAACTGCCGAAGAAGATGTGCAGTTCTCTCTTCCGGCCGAACTTAGAAAAGAATTGAAAGCAGCCGGTCACGACACCAGCAATAAGGCCAAGCGAGACTCACACTAAAAAAATTTAGTTTCCGTAGTCGGTCTGCTTGTGCGGGTGACTGTCGCGGGTATAAGTGGTCCACATTCCGATTTGACGGCCTTTATCAAAACTGCCGGACCTCATCAAACTTCCATCTTTGCGATAGAACTCCCAGTAGCCGTGCATTTCCCCGTTTAGGTATTCACCCTTAAAACGAGGAAGCCCGTTGTCATACAACGGGCTTCGCTCATTCATAAAACTATTATGTCGAGAATCTTTTATAGCGACACAGTTCTTAGAGAGACATTGACTTTCCTGCAGAACCAAGTTCTTTAGCAGCCTCAACCACGCGGGCTGACATGCCGGCTTCCGCAGACTTACCCCAAGCGCGTGGGTCGTAGGCCTTCTTGTTGCCAACTTCACCGTCAACCTTCAAAACGCCGTCATAGTTTTTCAACATGTGGTCGGCGATAGGGCGTGTGAATGCGTACTGAAGATCGGTGTCAATGTTCATCTTGATTACACCGTGGCTTACTGCCTCAGAAATTTCTTCCGGGGTAGAACCAGAGCCGCCGTGGAACACCAAATCAAATGGCTTGTCTTTGCCGTACTTCTCGCCAACTGCCTTCTGAATTTCGCCAAGAAGTTCTGGGCGAAGCTTTACGTTGCCTGGCTTGTAAACGCCGTGCACGTTACCGAAGGTAAGGGCAACCATGTAGCGACCGTTTTCGCCCAGGCCAAGGGCCTCAGCTGTCTGGAGGCCATCTGCCGGTGTGGTGTAAAGGTGCTCACCCATGCCGCCTTCAACGCCATCTTCTTCGCCGCCAACAACGCCAACTTCAATTTCTAGAACTGCACCAATGCCGCTGGTTAGCTTTAGCATCTCCTGGGCAATCTGTAGGTTCTCTGCCATTGGAACTGCAGAGCCGTCCCACATATGTGAGTTGAACAGTGGGTCTTCTCCGCGCTTCACGCGATCCTGTGAGATTGCAATCAGTGGGCGCACCAACTTGTCTAGCTGGTCCTTTGCGCAGTGGTCTGTGTGCAAGGCAATTGTGATGCCGTAGTTCTTGGCAACCTCGCGGGCAAACGCGGCCATGGCTGCAGCACCGGATGCCATGTTCTTGATGGTTGGGCCAGACCAGTAGTCGCCGCCACCTGTGGTTACCTGAATGATTCCGTCTGAGCCTGCTTCAGCAAGACCAGCAAGAGCCGCGTTCAAAGTCTGAGAGCTAGAAACGTTGATGGCTGGGTAAGCAAATCCGTGCTTTTTAGCGCGGTCAAGCATTTCAAGATACTGGTCTGGGGTTGCTACAGGCATGGCTTTACTCCTAAGGCCTTCGGTGGATTACCTATGATGTTAGCAAGGATGCGGGTTTCTCCGCTTATCGAAAGGCACCAATGCCCAAAGAGAGTGCGGGTCTGCACAACGCCAATCAGCCAACCATGGACATTCTGGCGGCCACAGTTGCTGCCACTGCCGGTTGCTGGCACCTGGTTGGCTCTGAAGACAAACTCGCCGTTGATGGTGCCGCGGTAGATGCCATGCGCGCAGTTCTAAGGGGAGCCGAATTCGGCGGCATCGTTGTAATTGGCGAGGGCGAAAAAGACGAGGCCCCAATGCTTTTCAACGGAGAAATTATTGGCGGAGGCCAACCTGTGGAATGGGACATAGCGGTTGATCCGGTTGATGGCACCGCCCTTGCCGCCGCAGGAACAATGGGCGCAGTTGCCGTCATGGCCGCGGCTAGGCGCGGGGCAATGCTTGAGGCCAAAGAGGTCTACTTCATGCAAAAGATTGTCAGTGGGCCGGCAGGTAAAGGCGTGCTAGATCTTGATGTCAGCGCCACAGAAAACATCACTCGCCTGGCCGAGGCCCTAGACAAACCAATCACCGATATTCGAGTAGCGGTTATCAATAAACCCAGAAATTACGAATTGATTCAGGAGATTGAATCTATTGGGGCAACCTGGGTTCGCTTCGACGAGGGCGATATCGCAATGGCGGTTGCGGCCGCCGTTCCAGATACCGGAGTGGATCTTTTGCTTGGCTTGGGCGGCTCACCTGAAGGTGTTGCCACCGCCGTTGCAATTCAGATACTTGGTGGTTTTATGCAAACCAGATTCGCACCGCAGGATCCTGATCAGATTGAACGCGCGTTGGCTGCAAATTACGACATTGAGCGAAAGTTTGAATTAGAAGAACTTGCGTCTGGCGATGAGTTTATTTTTGTGCTAACTGGAATCACCGACGGCATCTTGACCAATGGTGTGCGCGAGCACGATGATCACCTTGAAATTCAAAGTTTTATTTTGGATAGCAAAATTGGCGAGGGCCTATTGGTTGATGTGCGAGTCCCTAAGGACTAAGCCAAATTAAACGTGCGCTGGTTCTTTTAGCGGAAGCTCGCGTGACGGGTTTTCGATCACGGTAGCCTCAGGCATGCCATCAAGGTTCTGCAGACCTGAAGTTGGCTGCTGCACCTTTACTGCACCCCACTGCACGGCCATCTTGAGCCCTGCTGGTACATCAAAGCCCACGAAGTAGTTTTCTGCTGTTGGGCCGTTTGTGGTTGCGGCAACTGCTGACAAGAAACCAGCGATTGTTGAGTCACCGGCACCAACAGTGTTGATTACCTTGATTGGCGGAGTCTTTGCGTGCCATGAATTGTTCTTGGTCACGGCAATCATTCCGTCTGAACCCAAACTTGCCAGCACGCATTCAACGCCGCCGGCAATTAGTTCGCGAGCCGCATCTATGACGTCACCGTTGGTAAGAAGTGAGCGCCCAACCGCAGAAGCTAGTTCTTCGGCATTTGGTTTCATGACGCTGGCTGAACCCTTCTTGGCCCAGTACTGAAGTGGCTCGCCTGAAGTATCAAGAACTACACGAACACCAAGATCTTTCATCTTGTCGAAGATCGGCTGCAGGTCAACATACGTTCCGGTTGACTTATCAATTGGCAGCGCTCCGGCCATAACCAACCACTTGGCCTCGTTTTCAATTACGGTCTTAATGGTCAGGTCAATTACTGACTGCCAGTCCTCTGCGCTCAGTGGGCGAGGGGCCTCGTTAACTTTTGTGGTTGCACCATCTTTAATAACCATGGTGGTTGAAACGCGAAGGGTGCCATCTACCCAAATAGGAAGCAGCCAGTTTGCGTGCCCGGTGCGCTGAAGCACGCCTGGGTCTGAGTCACCAATTGGAACAACACCCGGGGCAGCCATGCCAATAAGATTTAGGCCCTTAGTTACGTTGATACCTTTGCCGGCAAGCTCTTCGGCTACGCCATCGGCACGGTTTACGCCACCCTCAACCAGGTCGTGAACGTAGTAGGTACGGTCAAGTGTTGGTGCAGGAGTCAGAGTGACTACCGGTGACTTGCTTGACATGAAGGATCTCCTAATTAAAACGGATTTAGGCTTCAAACTTCATTGTCGAGCGCTTCAAAAAGTATACCTAAGCGCCTAAAAGTCCAGCGAACCTGGCCAGCGGGTTCTAAGGCTCTATTTGGCGGTATTCGGGGGCGTTTGGCTCGTTTAGCTGCTCATTTATCTCGCCTGAAACCTTGATTTCGCCCGCGGCTTGGGCCAAGGCTGCGTGTTCGCCAAGGGTTCTCACCGGCTCAATAAAGGTCTTGTTTAGGCGCTTGACCATGGCGTTGAATGAGTCCACTGAATCGTGTAAACCTTTGCGAAGTTGCCACACCTCGCTGGCCAAGAGACGCACCTGAGTCAGCATCTTTTGACCCACGGTGAGAATCTCATTTACGGTCTTTTCATCTTCGCTGCGGCTCCAAATGTGCGAGACAGTCTTGATGACGCTAAAGAAAGAAGATGGAGTTACCAAAACAATCTTTCGTGCGAATGCGTATTCCATTAATGCCGGTTCAACACGAAGAGCTACAGACAGCGCCGGTTCGTTTGGCATGTACATCACGGTGAATTCAGGCGAGGAAACCAGGCCGTTGTAGTAGTTTTTCTCGGCGAGGGTATCTACCTGAGTCTTGATGTCTCCGATGTAGGTCTTTAGAAGTGCGTCACGCTTGGTGAAGTTTCCGTCTATGACCGAGTCTTCCTCGTCCATTGCGGCTAGGTAGTTTGTGTAAGGAACTTTGGAGTCCACGGCAATGTAGCGATCTTTAGGTAAACGAATCACAACATCTGGAAAGCGCTTTTTCTTTTGCGGGTCTTCTTCGTCTGCTTCTAGTTTTTCTTTCTTCAAGAAGTCAACGTTTGGCAGCATGCCAAGACTCTCAAGCAAACGCTCTAGAGTCAGCTCACCCCAAGAGCCTTTGCCGCCAGGCTTTGAGAGCGCGTTGGCCAAAGCTGCGGTTTGGTTGCGCAACTGTGCATCGGTGTTTTTGGCTGCGTCAAGCTGGGTGCGAATTTCGGCGAAGGCGGTAGTTGCCTTTTCTTCTTTGGCGCGCACCTCAGCCTCAAGGGTTGCCATCTTTTGAGCCAGGGGAGCAATAGCAACCAAAAGCTTCTGTTCTTCTGCGGCCCGGCGATTGTGCTCGGCGATTTGAGCCTCTAGGTGGGCAACCAGCTCATCGTTATTTGCCGGGCGATTCGCGGCCGCTCGCGAGGAAGCAATTGCCCAGCCAACTGCCAAACCGGCCAACAGCCCAATTGCTAATCCCAGACCCAAGAAGGCAAAAGTATCCATGACCCGAGTATCCCATTGGCTACCGACTTTTTAGGGGATGTCACTTTATTGCAGCAGCGGCTTGAGCACCTGTTTGGTCGCCTTGAGCAGTTCACCAAGGTCTTCGGCGCCGTGACGATCAGCTGCGTGAATTATGATTCTTGCGCAGGCGTCGCTGTCGGCTAAGGCATCGTGGTGATCAAACTCCTCGTGACCAATCGCGTAGGCCACCTGATTCAAGCGGTATGACTCCAGGTTGTAGGTCTTGCGCGAGATAGCCAGCGAGCACGCATAAGACAGCTGGGGCAGCGGGGCATTCACGTGTGCGGCGGTTGCGCGAAGAACTCCCATGTCAAAAGGTGCGTTGTGCGCTATCAAGGTGTCAACACCGATAAACCCCAGCATCAGCGAAATTGCCTCTTGGGCGGTGGCTGCACCGTCTACATCGCTGGGGCGAATGCCGTGCACCTTAATGTTGCCTGCGTGAAACCAGTCGTGGGGCACCGGGGGCTGAATCAGAAATGCCAAGCTGTCAACAATCTTGCTGTCGCGCACTCTTACCAAGCCCACGGCGCAGGGGCTGGCAGGTGAGCCGTTAGCGGTCTCAAAGTCGATTGCGGTGAAGTCAATTGGCACGCGCCCAGTCTAGACTTGACCCTCGTGGCTCTAACAATCGGAATCGTGGGACTACCTAACGTAGGTAAGTCAACCCTCTTTAATGCACTCACCAAGAACAACGTTCTAGCGGCGAACTACCCGTTCGCAACTATCGAACCAAACGTGGGTGTGGTCAACCTCCCAGACCCTCGTCTGCAAGGCTTAGCCGACATGTATGGCTCAGAGCGCATCCTTCCAGCGCCTGTGTCATTCGTTGACATCGCCGGCATCGTGCGTGGCGCATCGGTTGGTGAAGGTCTTGGCAACAAGTTCTTGGCCAACATTCGTGAAGCAGATGCCATTGCCCAGGTGGTGCGTGGCTTTGTTGACGGCGACGTAGTGCACGTGGACGGCAAGGTAGATGCCGCGAGCGATATCGAGACCATCAACACAGAGCTGATCTTGGCTGATATGGAGACCCTAGAGAAGTCTCGTCCGCGAATTGAAAAAGAAGTCAAAGGCAAGAAGATGGAGCCGGCAGCTCTTGAAACTATTGATGCCGCGCTCGCCGTATTAAACGAGGGCAAGCCAATCTCATCTTCCGATGTAGACCTGACGCCAATCAAGGAACTTGGGCTACTCACCGCCAAGCCAATCATTTACGTTTTCAACGTTGACGAGTCAATCCTCACCGATGCCGCGAAGAAGAAGGCACTGGCCGATCTTGTGGCTCCAGCCGAAGCTGTGTTTCTTGATGCCAAGGTTGAATCAGAGCTGATTGACCTTTCGGTTGAAGAGGCAAACGAACTGCTTGCCTCACTGGGTCAAGATGAATCAGGTTTAGATCAGCTAGCTCGCATTGGTTTTGACACCCTTGGCCTGCAGACCTACCTAACCGTTGGTCCTAAAGAGGCGCGCGCATGGACTATTCACAAAGGCTGGACCGCTCCTCAAGCTGCGGGTGTAATCCACACCGATTTTCAGCGCGGATTCATCAAGGCCGAAATTGTTTCCTACGATGACCTGATGGCCGCCGGTTCCATGGCAGAGGCCAAGGCTGCCGGCAAGGTGCGCATGGAAGGCAAGGACTACGTCATGAAAGATGGCGACGTAGTTGAATTCCGCTTCAACGTTTAAAGATCCGCATGACGGTAATTGACGATTATCTAAAAACAGTTTCCGCCGAGCAGCGCAAATTGCTTGAGGATCTGCGCAAGGAAATGCGCCGTTTGCTTCCTGATGCTGAAGAGGCAATTAGCTATGGTCTACCTTGCTTCAAAGTTGACGGAAAAGTAGTCGGCGGTTTTGCTGCCAACAAGAACTTCTGTAGCTACTACCCATTTGCAGGTTCAACTCTGGGTCTGTTGAAGAAAGACCTTGCCGAATACTCACAGACACTAAGCGCCCTCCACTTCACCGCCGAGAAGCCGCTAACCAAAAAGCTCATCAAGTTGCTAGTTGACACTAAATTGCAGCAAATTGCCGAGGGATATCACTCTAAGAAGACTAAATAGGTCTTTAACAGTCATTCCTCAGGCTTATTGCACATCTGGGGCATAGGCTTCAGGTATGACCGTATTAGTCGGCCGACAGACGGTCTCTCAATTCACCGAAATTCTGCACCGCGTGAAAAACGCAGGGTTGCTCAACAAAAAGCCAAGCTTCTATGTAATTCGCCTGGCCGTGATTTCTGCTCTGGCATCGGGCCTTTGGGTAGCTGGCGGTTTCGTTGGAGTCTTAGTCTCGCAACACTGGGCTTGGATTTTCTTGGCCTTTCTTGTTGTTGGTCTGCTGGGAGTTATGGCAGCTCAATACGGCTTCATCGCCCACGAGGCCGCACACAGGCAAATCTTTAGAAGCAATAAACTCAACGACTGGTCTGGGTTGGTTTTGGCTAATCTGTTTGCCGGCCTAAGTTACGGCTTCTGGTTGCGAAAGCACAACAAGCACCACCAAAAACCAAATCAAATTGGCGAAGACCCCGATATCGCCATTCGCGTTCTTGCATTCACTCCTGAAGCGCGAGATGAAAAAAAGGGTGTTGAGCGTTGGTTCACCAACCGTCAGGGTTACCTATTTCCTCTGCTTCTTTTGTTCACCGGTTTTGATTTGCTGCTGGATAGTTTGGCTAGCCTGAAGCGCAAAGATCGCAAGATCGGCACTCGCGCAATTGAATTTGGTTTTATGTTGGTGCGCCAAACCGCACCGTATGTAATTTTGACTTTGATGTTTGGCTGGGCCTGGGCGATTGCCCTGTGGTTCTTCATGATGCTGATGTTTGGTTTCTTTATGGGAGCCGCATTTGCACCAAACCACAAGGGCATGCCGCTGGTGCCAAAAGATTCAAAGATTGATTTCTTTCAGCGTCAGGTGCTGACCAGTAGAAACATTCGTGGCAGCTGGTTGACCGATAACCTAATGGGCGGGCTCAACTATCAAGTTGAACACCACCTGTTTCCTTCGATGGCAAGACCAAACCTAGCCAAGGCTCACAAAATTGTTGTTGAGTACTGCAAGGAAAATTCAATTCCTCTAGTTGAAATGAATCTACTTTCAAGCTACATGGTCGTCATGCGATACCTGAATGATGTTGGGCTAAGTAAGAATTCTGATCCTTTTGTTTGCCCAATGGTGGCAACCCTGAGGCCGCGAAGCTAAAAAAAATACTTAAATGAGAAACCCCCGGGCCAGTGGCCGGGGGTTTCTTTAAATCCTTATTGCGGTTGTCAAATTAGCAGTTACAGGTGCCGCTGTTTGAGGCACCCTTGCACTGGCAGCCACCGCCGCAGTTGCAACCGTCTGTCATCGAAATCTCTGTCATTGTTATCTCCTTCTGGGCCAGTGGTTATCTGGCTTCAACTTCAGATTACGCCTACTTATACACTTGTCAAGACAGTTCAACAGCCTGTCAGAAACCTCGCAGAAAGCGCTTCAAATGGACCTCTCAAACATCAACTGGCTGGCCGTATTTGTGGCCTCTATAAGCTCATTCATCATCGGTGCAGTTTGGTTCGGCCCTAAGACTTTTTACCCAATTTGGATCAAAGCGCAGGGCCGCGAGATGCCTGTTCAAGACGGTAAGTCATCTGGTGCCGAGATGGCTTTGATGTTTGGCGGAACCTACGTGGGCGCATTGGTTCAGGTTGCAACTCTTGCAGTGCTGCTTGAGTTAGCTCGTCTTGCGAATCCAACTCTTGGTGCAGGCGAGGGAGCATTCCTTGGGCTGGTATTTGGCCTAGGTCTTGGAGCATTTGCATCTTTGTCACACCGATTCTTTGGCCAGGCAAACGGCAACCCTTACGGCGCACTCAAGGTTTGGCTAATTGAAGTTGGCCAAGATTTGGTGTGTTTGACAATCGCCGGTGCAATTCTTGGAGCTTGGGTATAAACCTGTTTAGTTGATGATTGTGGCTTTTGGGCCAACAATAACCGCACCAGCCGGAACACTCTTGGTCACTACGGCATTTGCGCCAATTTGTGCACCGTCACCAATTTCAATATCACCGATAATCTTTGCGCCTGCACCAAGCAAAACATTATTGCCAATGGTTGGGTGACGCTTTGCAGTGGTATTTTCTTTGCCGCCAAGTGTTACGCCGTGGTAAATCAAAACGTCATC
>JAHEGM010000045.1 GCA_024645105.1 Rhodoluna sp. | reverse complement strand
CTTAGGCTAAATCCATGACAACTACCCCAGCACTTGTAATCAAGCAGGCCAACGCCGCAATGGTTAAAGAAAACATTGAACGCCGCCCAGTTGGCAACACCGATGTCCGCATTGAAATTGCCTACTCAGGTATCTGCCACTCAGACGTTCACCAGGCTCGCTCCGAATGGGGAGCCGATATTTTTCCAATGGTGCCAGGGCACGAGATCGTGGGTCACGTGGTTGAGGTTGGCGCAGGAGTCACCAAATTTAAAGTTGGCCAAGCAGTAGGTGTTGGAGTTTTCGTAAACTCTTGCCTCGAGTGTTCAGCTTGTAAAGCAAATCTTGAAAGCTATTGCGAAAAGGGGCCGGTTGGTTCTTATAACGCAGTTGATTACAACGGCGAGGTTCAGTACGGCGGCTACTCAAAAGAAATCGTCACAGACGAGCACTTTGTTTTGAGCATTCCTGAGGGCGTATCACTTGCCGAGTTTGCACCGCTGCTTTGCGCGGGCATCACCGTTTACTCACCACTCAAGCACTGGAAGACCGGCCCTGGCATGAAAGTTGCCATTCTTGGTCTTGGTGGTTTAGGTCACCTCGCAGTTAAGTTTGCCGTTGCACTTGGTGCAGAGGTAACTGTGCTTGGTCACTCACTCAGCAAAAAAGCTGACGCACTTTCTTTTGGTGCGGTTGATTACCGCTCAACCTCAGACAAGCAAACTTTTATTGACCTTAAGAAAAAGTTTGATTTCATTTTGAACACCACCAGCGCAAATATTTCTGTTGATGAAATTCTTGGTCTAATCAAACTTGACGGCACTTTGATTTTTGCCGGTCTGCCAGTTGAAGACCAAACCTTCAACGTGTTCAACATCACCGGTGCGCGCCGTTCAATTGCCGGCTCACAGGTTGGTGGCCAGGTTGAGGTTCAAGAGATGTTGGACTTTGCTGCCAAGCACAACATTGGTTCAACAATTGAATTGCTTGATGCATCTGATTCAAAAAACATCGATGCCGCCTGGGATCGCGTAGTTGATGCAGACGTGCGCTACCGCTTTGTGATTGACGCACAAACTATTTAATTAATCTCTTCGGGGGAATCATGATTACCGCACTACTTGGGCTTTGCACTGCCATAACCTATGGCGCTGCAGATTTCTTTGCGGCAATCGCCTCGCGAAAAATTCGTGTGGTTGTAGTGACCGCCCTGGCGAGCATCACCGGACTTGTTGTCTTGCTTTTGCTCTCACCTCTGCTTGGTGCAACCTTCAGCAACGAGGCATTCTTTTGGGGTCTCATGGGCGGCTTCAGTTCTGTTGTTGCCCTGCTTGCTCTTTATGCCTCGCTGGCACTGGGCCCAATCTCAATCGTCTCGCCGCTAGGCGCCTTGCTCTCGGCAATTGTTCCTGCGGTAATTGGCGTCTCACTCTTGGGCGAGAGTTTCTCTATCTTGGGCTGGCTGGCGATTGCCATGGCACTGATTGCCGTGGTGCTGGTTGGCTTTGTGCCAAGTAATTCAAAAACCGGCGAAAAGATTGAACTGCCAAAGCCGCGGGCAATTATCTTGGCAATCATTGCCGGAACCGGAATTGGTCTTGCGGTCACCGCCCTTGCCCGCTCTCCCCAAGACTCAGGCATCGCGCCAATCATTGTGATGCGCACAACGGCATCGGTGTTGCTGGGTGCAATTGTGCTGCTTGGTGTTTGGCGCAGAAAGCTTCGCGCGCAGACCCAAGAACGAACCAAACTTGATCGCAAGATTTGGCTAACCGTGCTTGCCGCCGGGGGGCTAGACGCAATGGCAAACATTTTCTTCACCCTGGCCTCAAGAAGCGGCAGCCTCACTGTTACCGGTGTGCTCACCGCGCTCTACCCGCTGGGCACAATCATCTTGGCTCGGGTGGTGCTTAAAGAACATGTTGCCGGCATTCAAAAAATTGGCATTGCGCTAACTCTCAGCGCCAGCCTGCTGCTTGCCCTCGCCTAACTCACTCGGCAATGGGCATCGGGTAGCCTAAGGCTTATGTCTAATACCCAAATCGCAAAGAAAACTCCAAACCGTTGGATCGGCCTCGTCTTTATTTCAATGGCAATCTCATTGGTAATCATCGACGGCACAATCGTCAACACAATCTTCCCGGCCGTCATTAAAGACTTGAACCTGACATCAACTGAAGTTCAGTGGGTTCAGGAAAGCTACGTTCTAGTTTTCGCTTCTTTGCTTTTGGTATGGGGAACCCTGGGTGACCGCATTGGTCGTCGCAAACTTTTAATCACCGGTATTTTGATCTTCATCGCAGCCTCTATCTGGGCTGGTTTCTCAACAGATGCCGCATCAATGATTCTTGCTCGCATCGTGCAGGGAATCGGTGGCGCAATGGTGCTGCCAACCACCCTGTCACTTGTGAATGCAAACTTCCAAGGTAAAGAGCGCGGAATTGCTTTTGCAATTTGGGGTTCAACCATTGGTGGAATGGTTGCGGTTGGCCCGGTTCTTGGTGGCTGGCTAGCCACTGACTTTGACTGGCGCTGGGCGTTTAATATCAACGCACCACTTGGCATCTTGATTGTTGCCGGTCTATTGATTTTTGTTCGCGAGTCAAAGCAGGCGCAGCGCGCTGGAGCTATTGACTACGTTGGTGCAGCAATTTCTGTTGTGATGTTCTCATCCTTGGTGTTTGGTCTTATCGAAGGCCGCACCTACGGCTGGTGGAATGTAAACGAGGCAAACCCATTTGTAATTGGTGACTTTGCTTGGCCAACCACTGGCATCTCAGTGATTCCGGTTTCGCTGGCAATCTTTGTTATCTCAACTGTTTTGTTTGTCATGTGGGAGCGCAAGCGCGAGCGTGATGGCAAGAACGTAATTCTTGATCTTGGTCTATTCCACATTGGTTCATTCCGCAACGGTTCAATCGCCGCCGGCATCATCTCTATGGGTGAGTTTGGTTTGCTTTTTGCAATTCCACTTTGGTTGCAAAATGTTGAAGGCCTAAACGCGATTTCATCAGGTCTTGTTTTGTTGTGGCTTGCCGGTGGTGCGTTCTTGGCATCTGGCGTTGGTGGCGCACTAAGCGGAAAGCTCTCTGCGGTAAATGCAGTACGCATTGGTGTGCTGCTTGAACTTATTGCAGTTGCCGGAATTGCCTTTGTGGCATCAACCTCTGGCGGTTGGGTCGGCATTGCGCCGTTCCTAGCTGTTTACGGAATTGGTGTTGGCCTTGCAACCGCACAGCTAACCGGTGTGATCATGGTTGATGTGCCTATGGAAAAAGCTGGCCAGGCATCTGGTTCGCAGTCAACCGTTCGTCAGATTGGTTCGGCACTTGGTATTGCTGTTTTGGGAACCGTGCTGTTCACCTTTACTCAGGCGTCAGTTGAGCAGCGCATTTTTGATGCGCCGGCACTTTCAATTGTTGACGAAACTAGTCGCCAGGCTCTGGCTGCAGATATCGCAAAGCCGGTTTCTGATTCTGCGGGTGCCGCAATCGCGGCCATTCCTGGAATCTTGATGTCACAGGGTCTACCTGAAGAAGCCGCAACTCAAATTTCCGAAGCTGCGCAAGAAGGTTTCACAGACGGCATGAAGGCAACCGGTTGGGCTGCAGCATTCTTCTTGCTACTTGGTCTTGCTTCAACCTACAACCTTGGCTCAAAGACCAAGCGTGAAAAGAAGGCAGCAAAGTAGTTTCTATGTTCAACGACGGCAGAATTATGCGCCTAACTTTTTTAGGCGGAGCACTTGGTTCTCTAATGCGTTTTGCAGTGGGCGCGGTGCTTGGCGATTTAATTTCGCTAATCATCGTGAACCTGCTGGGCGCTGCCCTTCTTGGTTGGTTGAACGCCAATAAAAAATATGACAACGGTGAACTAAGCGCACTGTGGAAGACCGGTTTTGCCGGCGGCTTCACAACCATGAGCGGCGTTGCGACCGTGTTGTATTTTGAATCAGCCTCGCTTGGTCTAATGAGCTACACGCTTGGTTTCTTGTTTTTGGGTCTTGGCCTTGCCGCCTACTGGTTTGCCTTTGTTATCTCTAGAAAGCAGAACCGATAATGGAGCTAATTGCCTACACAGTTCTATTCCTAGGTGTCGCCATTGCTGGCGGCATGGGTGCGGTGCTGCGACTGTTTCTTTCTAAGTACGTGGGCTTCTTGCCTTGGGGAATCCTGATTGCAAACGTGATTGCCTCATTCGTGGTGGGCTATGCCCAAACCTCAATGCAGGTAGGCCTTGCCGTGATCACGATATCGGGGTTGGCCGGCGGCCTTTCTACCTTTAGTTCTTATGCATCGCAAACTGTTGAATACTTCCGCAGGGGGCGCCTGGCTCAGGGCCTTTTGAACACCGCGGCCACCCTGGTACTGTCGTCCACAGCCGTTTGGCTGGGGGCTTTGGTGGGCTCCGGAATGCTAAAATAACCAATAGTTTTTACATCCCGCGCGATTATTCGCGCTCAAGCATGCGTTAGGGGGCTCGACATGGGTCGTGGCCGTCAAAAAGCAAAGCACACCAAGGTGGCTCGCGAGCTGAAGTACTTCAGCCCAAGCACTGACTTGACCGCGCTTGAAAAAGAAATTGGTCACCCAACAGATGAAGACCAATACGTAGACAAGTGGGCAGATCTTTACCCAGACGAAGACGACTCAGAGGACAACGAGGACTCTGATGAAGATTCGGCCACTAAATAAATCTGATTACCCGCAGTGGCGTGACCTGTGGGATCAATACCTGGTCTTCTACAAACACACTCTTGAAGAAGCTCAAACTCAATTAACCTTTGAGCGCCTGCTTGATGCCCATCATGGCCTTCACGCTCTGGTAATGGAACACGAAGAAAAAGTAATTGGCTTCACCCACTCCTCTTTCACACATTCAACCTGGTCTGAGAATCAAGAGCTTTATTTAGAAGACCTTTTTGTAGATCCGGCCTACCGGGGAATGGGAGCTGCAACAGCCTTGATTGAGGCGGTTGCTCAGTTTGCTGCCGAGCAAGGTGCCAAGCGCATGTACTGGCAGACGCTAAAAGATAACGAGACTGCTCAGCGCCTCTACAATTCGCTGGCTGACAAAACTCAAATTCTTATTTACGAAAAATACCTTTAGAGTAATCCGGCCGCGGTTGCGCGGTGCACAATCTCAGCTCGGCGGTGTGCATTTAGTTTCTTAGAAGCGTTTTGCAAATGAAACTTCACTGTGCTTTCAGAAACAAAAATTTCATGCGCAATCTGTTTATTACTTAGGCCTTTGGCAACCGCGCGAATCACATCTAGCTCACGATCAGTCAGGTGCTCGGTTGAACCGCGAGTTGAGCCAAGTCCTCGGGCAACTAACGAACCAACTCCGCGACCAAGCACGGTGTCTCCGTCTTGAACAGCTTTCACACCTTTACCAAGTTCGTCGGCTTTGACCTCGTCTTTACACATGTAGCCGTTGGCTCCGCGGCGGAGTGCCTCAACCACAATCATTTCGCTCAAGGTATTTGCCAGCACCAAAATCTTTGTGTTTGGGTAGCGGTCGCTAATTTCTTCGCAAAGTTTTAGTCCACGTGTGGTGTCGTCGCCAAGGTCCAGGTCAATGATCAAGACATCGGGGCCGTGTTCATCAACGCCGTCAATCACGGCTTCGTAGCTGGTGGCCTCAGCAACCACAGCCATGCCCGAGTTGCGCTCAAGGATAGATCTGATGCCAACCCGGGTAATCACGTTGCGGTCGGCAACCATCACGCGGGTAGTTGCCATGGGCGAACGGCGGCCCAAAGGTACGTCTGAGCGGCCTTCTTTGTCCATATTCTTGACGATACTCCCCTACCTAGCCATTTGGCTAGGTGTTTACCTAACCGTTAGATGTGCTTACGGCTAGTCCGGTCTGTTCGTTATCATTCCGCAATCATCGCAGGCGTAGATTCTCCTCATCGGCCAGCAAGGATGCTGACCACCCCAAGAGAAAGTTAAGCAATGACCGTTTATGCACAACCTGGTCAAGCAGGCAGCGTCGCCGACTTTAAGCCTCGCTATGACCACTACATCGGTGGACAATATGTCGCACCTTCATCTGGACAGTACTTCGAAAACGTGACTCCGGTAACGGGTCGCGTTTTTTGTGAGATCGCCCGCGGTAATGCCGAGGACATCGACAAGGCTCTTGACGCAGCGCACGCAGCTGCAAAGACCTGGAACAAAACTTCACCAACAGAGCGCGCAATCATTCTGAACAAGATTGCCGACCGCATGGAAGCAAACCTAGAGAAGATTGCCGTTGCAGAAACTTGGGACAACGGAAAGCCAGTTCGCGAAACTATGGCAGCCGACATTCCTCTAGCAATAGATCACTTCCGCTACTTCGCCGGTGCAATTCGTGCACAAGAAGGTTCACTTGGTGAGCTAAACCACGACACCGTGGCTTATCACTTCCACGAGCCGCTAGGTGTTGTTGGTCAGATCATTCCTTGGAACTTCCCAATCTTGATGGCAGTGTGGAAGCTTGCTCCTGCGCTTGCTGCTGGTAACTGTGTTGTTCTAAAGCCAGCCGAGCAGACACCAGCATCAATCCTGTTCTTGTTCGACATCATCGGTGACCTTCTTCCACCAGGCGTTGTAAACATCGTTAACGGTTTTGGTGTTGAAGCAGGTAAGCCACTTGCATCAAGCCGCCGCATTGCAAAGATTGCATTCACCGGTGAAACCACAACCGGTCGTTTGATCATGCAGTACGCATCAGAGAACATCATTCCGGTAACTCTTGAGCTTGGTGGAAAGTCACCAAACATTTTCTTCCGTGACATTGCAGAAGAGAACGACGCGTTCTACGACAAGTGTCTAGAAGGTTTCACAATGTTTGCTCTAAACCAGGGTGAAGTTTGTACCTGTCCTTCACGCGCACTTATCGATGCACCTATCTATGACAAGTTCTTGGGTGATGTTATCGAGCGCACCAAGAAGGTTATTCAGGGCAACCCACTAGACACCAACACCATGATTGGTGCACAGGCATCTAACGACCAGCTTGAAAAGATCTTGAGCTACATCGAGATTGGTAAGCAAGAAGGCGCCAAGTTGCTTCTAGGTGGCAAGCGCGCTGATCTTGGTGGCGACCTATCTGGTGGTTACTACGTTGAGCCAACCATCTTTGAAGGTAAGAACAGCATGCGCATCTTCCAGGAAGAGATCTTTGGCCCAGTTGTTTCAGTGGCAAAGTTCGACGGCTTCGAAGAGGCTATGGAAATCGCCAACGACACTCTTTACGGTCTAGGTTCAGGTGTTTGGACTCGCAAGATCAACACTGCCTACCGTGCAGGTCGTGAGATTCAGGCCGGCCGCGTGTGGACTAACTGCTACCACGACTACCCAGCTCACGCTGCTTTCGGTGGCTACAAGTCATCAGGTATCGGTCGCGAAAACCACAAGATGATGCTTGACCACTACCAGCAGACCAAGAACCTATTGGTCAGCTACTCAGAGAGCAAGTTGGGCTTCTTCTAAATCACCAACGTTATGGGGGTCGGCTGCAAAGTCGGCCCCCATTTCTCAAACCGCAGGAGTAATGTCAAACCATGAGCACAGCAACCAGCACACCGATATACGGCACGCTGCCGGCACGAGTAGAAACCACCGATGCCGCCAACGAGTTGCTTCGCAAGCTCAGCGGAATACACGGGCCTTTGATGTTTCACCAATCTGGTGGATGCTGTGATGGCTCAGCCCCAATGTGCTACCCGGCAGGTGAATTTCGTGTTGGCGGCGCCGACGTGCTACTTGGCGAGCTTTTTGTTGAAGGCATTCCCGAACCAATCAAAGTTTGGATCTCGCTAGAACAGTTTGAATACTGGAAGCACACTCACATCACAATCGATTCTGTGCCAGGCCGTGGTGGAGGCTTCTCAATTGAAACCCCAGAGGGAATGCGCTTTATTATTCGTTCGCGACTATTCAGCGATCAAGACGCACTCACCCTCAACGAAGCACCCGTTCTGCTGGGAAGTGGCGTTCTAAAAGTCGTTTAGTGCACATGCATTAACACTTGCCTCAAGGCCTTGCGTGAAATAGATTTAAACACGGTCCAATCGGGCCAAAAACAGACGGCTGGAATAACCATCCAGTACGAAACTGAAGGAAATTAATTGAATATCGCACTATCTCGCGCCTTAAAAATTGGCGCCGTGGCTCTTGCAGCCACCATCGCGGCAACCACACTTTCTGGTTGCGCAAAAGAAACCACTCAAACCACGGGCGATCAAAGCATCACTGTTTATTCAGGCCGCTCAGAAGACCTAATTGCCCCGCTTCTTGAACTATTTAGTTCAGAAACCGGAATTGCCGTTGAGGTTAGGTACTCAGACTCTGCATCACTTGCAGCTCAAATTCTTGAAGAAGGCAGCAACGTTCAGGCTGACGTTTTCTTCTCACAAGATGCCGGTGCCCTTGGCGCGGTTAGTGAAGCCGGTGCCTTCAAAACTTTGAACAGTGACATCACTGAACTGGTTGCAGCGCAGTACCGCTCAACAGACAACACCTGGGTTGGCGTTTCAGGTAGAAGCCGCGTGCTGTCTTACGACCCAAACCAAATCTCTGCAGCCGAGCTGCCCAAATCAGTTCTTGATCTAGCAGATGCAAAATGGCAAGGCAAAATTGGCATCGCGCCAACCAACGCCTCATTCCAATCAGCCGTGACTGCAATGCGCGTTCTAAAAGGTGAGGAAGAAACCTCAAAGTGGCTTGCGGCAATGAAAAAGAATGCCGTGCTATTTGAAAAGAATTCACAAATTCTTGAAGCGGTTGAATCAGGTGAAATTGCAGCCGGTCTAATCAACCACTACTACTGGTACGAACGTGCCGCAGAAGTTGGCGAAGAAAACATGAAGTCAAAGATGTCTTGGTTTGCCGACGGCGACCCAGGCAACTTGGTAAACGTAGCCGGCGTGGGTGTGCTTTCAGACAAGCCTGAAGCACAAACCTTTGCCAAGTGGTTGCTAGGTAATTCTGCGCAGACCTTCTTTGTTGAAAAAACTGCCGAGTACTCCCTTATTGGCCTGCCAGCCAAGCAGGGGCTACCGGCACTAGACAAGATTGCCGCACCAAAGATTGATCTGAGTGCCTTGGCCCCATTGGCCCAGACCCTTGACTTGATTCGTAATGCAGGCTTGACTGATTAAAGATTGAAAAACTCACTGCGGCAGCAACCGCCGGCTCTTCTAATTGGGCTGGCAGTTGCTGCCGTATTTGTTTCTCTGGCGCCGGTTTCTTATCTGCTGATTAGGCTGTTTGAATTTGGCGCCGACAAAGTAATTCAAAACGTTTTTAGAGCCAGAACCCTAGAGCTCTTGGGCAACTCGCTTTTGCTTGCCGCAGCCGTTGCAATATCGGCAGTTGCCGTTGGTAGCTTTCAAGCCTGGCTCACTGTGCGCACCGCAATCAAAGGCCGCGCGCTATTTGCCATCTTGGCCGCGCTGCCGCTTGCCATGCCAAGCTATGTCACCGCCTATTCGTTCACCGCTCTGTTCTCTGGCTTCAAAGGTTTCTTTGCGGCCTGGTTGGTGCTCACCATTGGTACCGCACCATATGTTTACCTTGCTGTCTCGGCAGCGCTGTTTAGATCTGATGCGGCAACAGAAGAAGTTGCCAGATCACTTGGTTCAAATCGTTGGCGAGTATTTAGCCGAGTAACCTGGCCGGCAATTCGCCCGGCCGCAGTTTCTGGCGGCATGCTTTCAATTCTTTATTCGCTTAGCGATTTTGGTGCGGTTTCAATTCTTAGCTTTGACACCTTCACCCGCGCTATCTACAGCGCCTATCGCTCAAGCTTTGACCGCACCGGGGCCGCAAGCCTCGCGGCAATTTTGGTGTTGATCACCGTTGTCTTGCTGGTGCTTGAACCTGCGCTTCGCGGCAAAGAAGTAAACACAGATGCGCGCGTTCGCCGAACCTCACTGATCAACCTTGGTTGGTTTACTCCATTTGCATTCCTGCTAACCGGAGCGTGGGCGGTAGTCAGCCTTGTGCTGCCGGTAGTTAGTTTGATTCGCTGGAACCAAACCGGCCTCTCAGAAGTAGATGGCGGCGAGGTTAGCCGCGCACTAATTAACTCAGTTGGTTATGCATTTGGCGGCGGATTAGTTGCAGTGATATTTGGTCTTGCGCTTTCAATTCTGACCGTGAGATTCAAATCAAGAATCACCACAATTTTTGATCGTTCGATTTGGCTTACTCACGCGGTGCCCGGCATTGTTGTGGCGCTTGCCCTGGTCTTCATCAGCAACAGATTGTTGCCGCAGATTTACCAGACCAGCATTCTGGTAATAATTGCCTATTTGATTTTGTTTTTGCCAAACGCAATTGCCGCGATGCAGACTCCAATTAGCCAAGCTCCTCGTGCGCTTGATGAAATTGCTGCGAGCCTTGGTGCCACCAAAGTGCAAACCATTCGCCGCGTGATTGTTCCAATTGCAGGTCCTGGAATTTTGGCAGGTGCTGCCCTGGTCGCGCTATCGGTGTTGAAAGAATTGCCGGCAACACTTTTGCTTCGCGAAACCGGAGTAGAAACCCTTGCCACCAGGCTTTGGAACGAGACCTCGGTCTCTGCCTATGCCGCCGCAGCGCCCTATGCATTACTTTTAGTAGTAGTTGCTGGAATTCCAGCTTGGCTACTAAACCGTCAGGTGCGTCAAAGCATGCGATTTGATTTGAACCAAAGAATGGAGCGCGAGTAATGACTACCGTTCTATCGCTTCAGCAAATCAATAAATCAATCGCCGGCAATCAAGTGCTCAAGAATCTAAACCTTGAAGTCAAAGAGCACGAGTTCTTGGCCATTCTTGGTAGCAGCGGTTCAGGTAAGACCACACTGCTAAGGCTGATCTCAGGTTTTGATTCCCCGGATTCAGGGCAGATTCAAATTGGTGGCAAGAGCGTATTCGGCGCGCAATCTAGCGTTTCTGCCGAAGAGCGCCGAGTGGGCTTCGTACCGCAAGATGCCGCTCTGTTCCCGCACCTAACGGTAGCCAAGAACATTGAGTTTGGTCTCAACAAAATGCCATCCGCTCAAAGAGCCCAGCGCGTGGCCGAGCTTTTGCAACTGGTTGATTTGGTTGGTTTTGAAGAGCGCATGCCGCACCAGCTATCTGGCGGGCAGCGTCACCGCGTGGCCCTGGCCCGTGCCTTGGCACCAAAGCCGCAGCTGATTTTGCTAGACGAGCCGTTCTCATCTCTTGATGCCGAACTTCGAGTGCGCCTTCGCGAAGACGTGCGCACCGTTATTGCCAAGACCGGCACCACAGCAATCTTGGTAACCCACGATCAAGAAGAAGCGCTCTCAATTGCCACCCGCGTGGCAGTGCTTCGTGATGGCGAGTTTGCCCAAATTGGTATTCCAAGTGAGATCTACCAGGCACCGGCCGATGTTGAGATGGCCACCTTCCTTGGTGACTCGGTAATCATCAACGGTGTGGTGAAAGATGACAAGGTGGTCACTGACCTTGGCCTGCTTACCCCGCTAAACAAAGTTGCCAACGGTGCAACCGGCCGCGTTGCCATTAGGCCAGAGAACTTTTACCTGCAGCCAAATCCAAACGGTGAGGGTGAAGTTATTGGCCGCCAGTACTTCGGCCACGACGCACTGGTTGAAGTGAAACTACCAAAGCTTGTAATTCAGGCAAGAGCTAACGGCCCGTTTGCGCCAGAGATTGGCATGAAGGTAACCGTTTGGGTTCGCGGCCAAGTTAATTTCTACACCGATTAAGTTACTTGTACTCGCCAACTAGGCGAACAGCTCCGCCATCAACGCCCTTGGCGCCGTGCACGTATGAACTCAAATCTGCAGGGGCAGCTTCTACCTCACCAAGAGTCCAGGTGTGAACACCCAACTTGTTTAGCGCAGCAGAAACTTCGTCTGCCTTGGCAGCATCAACCACAACTGCCTGACCAAGACCTAGGTTCCAAGTAGATTCAACGCTCTCAAGTGAGAACTTGCCCCAACTTGCTAGCACTTGGAAAACTTCCATTGGTGTCCAGGTAGCACGGTGAATATCAACGGCAACACCCTGTGGCAAAACGCGAGCGATGTTTGCCGCGATTCCGCCGCCGGTGATGTGACTCATTGCGTGCACAGCACCGCCTAGATCTGATTCCAAAAGTGAATTCAAAACTCCGGTGTATAGCTTGGTTGGCTCAAGCAGAACTTCACCCAGTGAGCGGGTGCCAAACTCTGCAACGTTGCGCTTGTAATCAAGACCGCTGTCGCTAACAATTTTGCGAACCAGTGAATAGCCGTTTGAGTGAAGCCCTGAAGATTCCATTCCAAGAATCACATCGCCAACTCGCACATTTTGTGGGCCAAGCAATTTTGCTGCATCAACAACGCCAACTGCTGCGCCGGCTACGTCGTAGTCGTCAACGCCAAGCAAGCCCGGGTGCTCTGCGGTTTCGCCACCAACTAGGGCAACGCCAACAGAGCTGCAGGCCTCGGCGATACCGCGAACGATATCTGCGATGCGCTCTGGCACTACCTTGCCGCAGGCGATGTAGTCAGTCATAAACAAACTCTTTGCGCCAACCACAACAATGTCGTCAACAACCATGCCAACTAGGTCCTGGCCAATGGTGTCGTGCTTGTCGATTGCTTGTGCGATGGCAACCTTGGTGCCAACGCCATCGGTGCTGGTGGCAAGTAGCGGGCGGTCGTACTTCTTTAGAAACGAAACGTCCATCATGCCGGCGAAGCCGCCAAGGCCACCCATCACCAGATCGTTGTGAGTTGCGCCAACCGCGCGTTTCATAAGTTCTACGGCTAGGTCGCCGGCTTCTGTGTCTACGCCAGATGCTGCATAGGCATTAGTCATGCTGGTGAACGCTCTCTCCTTGAATTGTGGCAATGCCCTTTTCTAGGAGGTTCTTACCCAAGCGATCTGCCATCGGCAATTCAATTGGGTACTTACCGGTGAAGCAGGCGGTGCAAAGTTCGCGTTCTTGCTGGCCAGTGGCGGCAACCATGCCGTCTTTGGTTAGGTAGCCAAGTGAGTCGGCGCCAATAGACATGCGCACATCTTCAACGCCAATTCCGGTTGCAATTAGTTCGGCGCGAGTAGCAAAGTCAATTCCGTAGAAGCAAGGCCAGGTAATTGGTGGGCTAGAAATGCGCACGTGAATCTCAGCGGCGCCAGCCTCACGAAGCATCTGCACAAGTGCGCGCTGAGTGTTGCCGCGCACAATTGAGTCATCAATCACAATGATTCGCTTGCCGTTGATTACTTCTTTAAGTGGGTTCAACTTCAAACGAATACCGCGCTGGCGAATAGTTTGTGATGGCTGAATAAATGTGCGGCCAACGTATGAGTTCTTCACCAGGCCGTGACCAAAAGGAATTCCAGATTCCTGTGAGTAACCAATAGCAGCAGGTGTACCAGACTCAGGAGTTGGAATAACTAGGTCTGCTTCAACCGGATACTCGCGTGCAAGAGTTCGGCCCATTTCAACGCGGGCGTCGTAAACGTTCTTGCCGTTGATAGAAGTATCTGGGCGAGCAAGGTAAACGTATTCAAATACGCAACCAGCACGCTTCACTTCGGCAAAGCGGGTTGAGCGCAAACCGTTTTCGTCAATTGCAATTAGCTCGCCAGGTTCAACCTCGCGCACAAAACTTGCACCAACAATATCTAGCGCTGCAGTTTCTGAAGCAACAACCCAACCGCGCTCCAGTCGGCCAAGCACAAGCGGGCGCACACCCTGCGGGTCGCGTGCTGCATAAAGTGTGTTCTCATCCATGAACACCAAACAAAAAGCGCCCTTGACCTTTGGCAAAAGTTCAAGAGCGGTTGATTCAAGTGTGTGATCTAGATCGCCGGCCATCAATGCGGTTAGCACTGCAGTATCAGTTGTGTTTCCACCGGTGATTTCGTTGGTGCCCTGATCTGGGTAGCGCTCTTTGAGCATGTCTAACAAATCTGCGGTGTTGGTTAGGTTTCCGTTGTGCGCCAACGCAATTGTTCCGGCAGAGGTGCGGCCAAGAGTTGGTTGCGCATTTCGCCAGTGCGATGCGCCGGTGGTGGAGTATCGGTTGTGGCCAACTGCAATGTGACCAACTAGAGATTCAAGCGCAGACTCAGAAAAAACCTGCGAGACCAAACCCATGTCTTTGTAGACCAAAATCTTTTTGCCATCAGAGGTGGCGATACCGGCAGATTCTTGACCGCGGTGCTGAAGAGAGTAAAGACCAAAGAAAGTTAGCTTTGCTACTTCTTCGCCTGGTGCCCATACGCCGAATACACCGCACTGATCTTGTGGTGCTTTGTCGTCATTGCTAACCGCAATATCGAGATTCAGATGTCCATCGCCACGAAGCAAGGTGAATCCTTTGGTAGTGGTGGGCTTTACCGCTCCAGTTTAGTGGCTTCAAGGGTCTTGGCCCTGGCCGCCCCAATCCAGTCCACGATCACGGCCGCCACGATTCCTGCCGCCACTCCAAAGCCAGTGCCGTAGGCAATAAGGTAGGTGATCACCGGCTCGGCGGTGCGCTGCTCGGCCGGAATGCTCAGCCCCAGCCCGGCTCCAATAATCACACCGATAATTCCGCCAGTAATAAGGAACGGCAAAAACTTAGGTGAGCGACGAATGGTGACTTTTTCAGTCTTGATTGTTGTTTGGGCCATGTACCAATTGAACCTTATTTAAGCGGTAAAACTTCCGAGAGATCGGCCCTGGTGCCCGAGGCCTGAACTTTGGCTTCGGCGAGCGCGGCCTGCCAGCTGAGCTTGCCGGTTGCAAGCAGGAACCAGGTTTCTGGATTCATTTCAACGGTGTTTGGTGGGGTGCCACGGGTGTGCCGCGGGCCCTCGATGCACTGGGTTGCTCCATAGGGAGGCACGCGAACCTCAACGCTGTTGCCTGGGGCGCGCTCGGCCAACTCCTCTAATAGGTATCGGCAGGCGGTAGCCATCGCGCTCTCATCAGCAGATTCCAAACCCGATGCCTTTACGGCCTCAATTGCCGCGGCACCATCGGTGTTTTTGATTCTGCGTCTAGCCATGAGCACAGTTTGCCATGGCCGCAGCCTAACTAGCCAAGAATCTGCTTTAGCTCTTCAATTTCTGCGGTTTGGTCTTTCACAACCTTCTCGCCAAACTTCTTGACGATTGGATTCTCAGAATTCAAGATCCCTTGGGTCATGGCAATTGCTCCCTCGTGGTGGGCAATCATGCCCTTTACAAAGAGCTGGTCAAACTTGTCATCAACAGCTGCCTTTAGTGCCTTCATCTCGGCCCCGGTGAGCATGCCCATCATCTCCATGCCGTGGCCTGAGTGAAGCTCGCTAGCCTTGCCTCCAAGCCAAGCGGCCATTACGGCAATCTCGGGGGCCTGAGCAGACTTGATCTTCTCGGCAATTGCCAGCACCTTTGGGTTTGCGGTTCTGGTCACAGCAAGCTCTGCCATCTCAACGGCTTGCTCGTGGTGGGGAATCATCATTTGGGCATACATCAGGTCTTCAGCCGAAAAGCTTGTGGCGCCCTCGGCCAAGTTCTGCAGGTCTTCTACCCCGGCCTGAATATCGCTGATTCCAAAATCTGGAATATTCACACTGCAACCGGTCAATGTAAGCGAGCCAATTGCGATGGCCGCTGCGGCACTCAATTTAGTAATGGGTGTCTTCATGCCTGAATCCTAAAAATAAAGGCTGGGAAATTCCTGCCAGTAACATTGAGAGCGTGAAGATACTTGTCTTGGGTCAGGGTGCACGTGAGCACGCAATTGTTAAAGCGCTGGTTCGCACCGGAACCGCAGCAACCGATATCATCGCCGCTCCAGGCAATGCCGGAATCGCACTTGATGTGCGCTGCGAGCCTCACCTAAACCCAAACATGCCACTTGATGTGGTGAAGTTTGCTCTTCAGCACGGCACCGAGCTTGTAATCGTAGGTCCTGAGGCTCCGCTCATTGCCGGAGTATCAGATGCGCTTCGCTCAGAGGGTATTGCAGTATTTGGCCCATCTCAGGCCGCCGCCCAACTTGAGGGCTCAAAATCTTTTGCCAAAGAAGTAATGGCAGCCGCCGGAGTACCAACCGGAATGGCGCGCGAGTGCACAACCATTGAAGAAGTGGTTGACGCAATGGACGAGTTTGGTGCACCGTATGTAATCAAAGCCGATGGCCTTGCCGCAGGTAAAGGTGTAATCGTCACTTCTGATCGCGATGCGGCACTAGAGCACGCCAAGAAATTTATCTCCATGGGAATTCTGGTTGAAGAATTTCTTGACGGCCAAGAAGTTTCACTTTTCTTCTTGAGTGATGGTCACTCTGTATTGCCGCTTACCCCAGCACAAGACTTCAAGCGCGCTTACGACAACGACGAAGGGCCAAACACCGGTGGCATGGGTGCCTACTCGCCGCTACCTTGGTTGCCTGCAGGCTTTGTTGAAGAGGTAGAAGAAAAAGTTGCGTTACCAACTGTGCAAGAAATGGCCCGCCTTGGTGCACCATTTGTTGGATTGCTTTACTGCGGTTTGATTATTACCAAGCGCGGCATTCGCGTGATTGAATTCAACGCACGCTTTGGTGACCCAGAGACTCAGGTTGTGCTTCGCCGCCTGAACTCATCGCTAAGCAACTTGCTCTACAAAGCTTCAACCGGTCACCTCGAGGGTGTAAGTGACCCAGAGTTCACCAAAGACGTTGCCATCACGGTTGTGCTTGCCTCTGAGGGGTACCCAGATACTTCTGCACCTAATCGACCTATCTATGGAATTGGCGACGCAGAGCGCGAAGGTGTTGAGGTATGCCATGCTGCTACCGCCTGGCAGGCAGCAAAAGAAGATGGCGAAGAGTCACTGATTGCAACCGGCGGCCGAGTACTGTCTGTAGTTGCCACCGGTAAAGATTTTGCTGGCGCTCGTGCCCAGGCGTATGCGGGTATTGAAAAGATTCAGTTGCAGGGTTCGCATTACCGCAAAGACATCGCCAAGAAAGTTGTTAACCCAGAGGTAGCAAACTAATGGCGCAGACGATCGCAGGTTGGAACCACGTTTACTCAGGCAAGGTTCGTGACCTTTACGAATCACAAGACTCGCAGCACGCAGACTTAATTCTTGTTGTTGCATCAGATCGCGTAAGTGCATTTGATCACGTGCTTGAACCTGCAATTCCAAATAAAGGTAAATACCTAACCACTCTTACCAACTGGTGGTTTGAGCGCCTTGATGTGCCAAACCACACCACAAATGAGATTGCGGTTCCTGCAGAAGTTGCCGGCCGCGGCACCGTTGCAAAAAAACTTGAAATGTTTCCGATTGAGTGCGTGGTGCGCGGTTACATCAGCGGCAGCGGTTGGAAAGAATACGAAAAACACGGCACAATCTGTGGCATTAAGTTGCCTGAGGGTTTGCACTTTGGTGGCAAACTGCCTGAACCAATCTTTACCCCGGCGTACAAAGCACCTATGGGTGAGCACGATGAAAACATCACCTTTGAGCGCGTTGTTGAATTAATTGGTCAAGATAATGCAAATGCACTTCGCGAGTTGAGCATCAAGGTGTTCAACCGCGCCTCGGAACTTTCCGAGCGCGCAGGTCTACTTCTTGCAGACACAAAATTTGAATTTGGCATTGACCCGGCAACCGGCGCAATCACCCTAGGTGATGAAGTGCTAACTCCAGACTCATCACGCTTCTGGAGCAAAGCAGCCTGGGATCGCGGCGAACGCAAAGACTCATTCGATAAGCAAATTGTGCGCAACTGGTTGGCCGATAACTGGAACCAAGAAGGCACACCTCCTACTCTTCCGAAAGAAATCGTTGAACAAACTTCAGCAAAATATGCAGAGCTTGTTGAGCGCCTAACCCAAGAAGTTGCCTAGTTAGGTACTAGTTATTGCAAGTGCAAAGCTGGTCTTGAGGCACGCCTTCTAGCGCTTCCTCAATGTGACCGCCACAACCTGTCCAAGTTACTTTGCCGCATGAATCGCATAGGGCTGGTGAACACATAGTGGGCTCCTTTCTTAGTTTCTAAAAATCTTTACTTCTTGCCAAACAAACGCGCGAAGAAGCCTGGCTCCTTAGGGTCGTTAGCGTGACCCTGGCACTGCTGAGACTTTGGAATTCCGCGCATAACTTCATTAACGTGCTGACCACAGCCAGACCATGTTGCTTTGCCACACTTGCGGCAGGTTACTTTTGAACACATACTTATTTCCTTGTTTTAGATTTACAGCTGGTTGTTGAATGCACGCAGGTGATTCTCAGAACCCTTACGCAGGTTTTCCATCATTGCAATTACGTCTGCATCTTTTGCAGTCGCTAGCATCTTGGTTAGATCATCAATGTCTAGTTCTTCAATTGCAACACCAACTTCATAGGCATCAACTGCTGACTTAGAACCCTTTGCAATTAGCTCGTTGTATAGCGACTGCAATTCAGCATTCACAAAGACACCGGCCTTCAAAGAACGAGGGTCTTCAATGTCGCGAGTGTTCATCACAGTTAGAACTTGAGACTGGTGAGTCTCTTCGCTCTTCAAGATGTTGCCGAATACTTTTGAACCCCAAAGATCAAACATTGCGCTGTAAACATCGTGCGCAAGTTTTTCTTCTTCAATTAAGTAGACCAACTGCTCTTCAGTTGCATCAGCGGTAGCAATCCCTTTGTCGACCACTGGAGCTTTTGGCACGCTGGTTACTTCAGGTGTCACTGCTGCTTCAACCGAGGGTGATGCACTTGGGCTAATTACCTGTGGTTCTGCGTTTGGTGCAACCGGTGCGGCACAACCTGCAAGAAGCAAAACTCCTGCGGTTAGTGAGGCAACCGATGCAAAGGCGCGCATTATTGAACGATCTTCAAGCCGGTTGCAGTTGCCGCATCGGCAAGTGAACCACCATTAGTGAGTGTGCCGGTGAAACCCGCACTCTTCATCTGCTCAATAGCGCCGCCGGCGCGGTTTCCTGAGCGGCAGTAAATAAAGTAATTTGCACCCTTATCTAGAGTCTCAAGCTGGGCAGCAAATTCTGGACCTTGAATATCAAAAAGCAAAGCGCCTTCTAGATACCCAGATGCAGTCTCGCCAGGAGTGCGCACGTCAATTACGGCAGAGTAGGTGCTCATGTCAACCGGCTCTGGTGACGAACATGCAGATAGTGAACCAACTGCAAAAACGGCAATTACCGCTGCAGCTAGAAACTTGAAAAATTTAGACATTGGGTCTTCCTTTCGTATACCCCCTAGGGTATGGTTAAATAATACAAAGCGCAACTACCAAATCTTGATCAGGAGCAAAAATGCAGCTAGACGCAGCAGAGCTAAAGTCAGCCAGAGACCGCTTGGCCCGAGTTCAAGGCCAAATTGGTGGAATTATCAAGATGCTCGATGAGGGCCGCGACTGCACAGAACTGTTAAACCAACTTTCTGCCGCCTCAACCGCACTTAGCCGAGCCGGCTTCACCATCATCTCTACAGGCATGCGTGCCTGCGCCAACAGCCCAGAGGGTGACGTAGAGCGCGTAGCGCTTGAAAAAGCCTTTATGTCACTGGCCTAATTCACCCACTCAACCCAACTTCTATAAAAGGAACAAATGAAGGTAGTAATTATCGGTGGCGTTGCCTCTGGCATGTCAACAGCAGCTCGCCTTCGTCGCTTAGACGAAACCGCCGAGATCACCGTTTACGAAATGAGCGAGCACGTTAGCTATGCCAACTGTGGTCTGCCTTACTTCGTTAGCGACGTCATCTCCCGCCGCGACAACCTGTTGCTGCAAACCCCTGAAGCCCTGTGGAATCGCTTCCGCATCAAGGCCAAGGTGCAGCACATGGTTACAGCCATTAATCGTGCAGAGCAAACCGTTGATGTCAAGAACCTGGCTACCGGTGAAACCATCACAGACTCATACGACAAACTGGTAATTGCAACCGGCGCTCGCCCACGCAAACTAGATGTGCCTGGCATCGAGCGTGCACTTTGGCTGCGCAACGTGACTGACGCAGATGCAGTTAAAGAGGCACTAAAGAACTCAAAGCACAAATCAGTTGCAATTCTTGGAGCCGGTTTTGTTGGTATTGAAATTGCCGAGAACATGCGCCACATGGATATTCCGGTAACAATCATTCAGCGCGGAAACAGCATTCTTTCGCAGTTTGACCCAGAGATGGTGCAGCCGCTGCAGGCAAAACTTGAAAAGCACGGTGTAAAGATTTTGCTAAACACTGAAGCAGATCACATCACCAAAGACAAAGTTGTTTTGAAAGACGGCACACACATTGATGCGGGTGTTGTCTTTACTGCAGCCGGTGTTGACCCTGATAACGCTCTGGCAAAAGCTGCCGGTCTAAAGATTGGCACAACCGGCGGCCTTTGGGTTGATGAACAACAGCGCACCAGTGATGAAAATATTTTTGCCGCAGGTGATGCCGTTGAGAAAAACGGCGTACTAACTGGTGAGCAAACTCTTATTCCGCTTGCCAACTTGGCGAACCGTCACGGTCGGCTGATTGCCGATGTCATTGCTGGCCGCGATGTAAAAGCACACGCATCAGTGGGTACAGCAATTCTTGGTGCATTTGGTTTTGCAGTTGGTATCACGGGTCTCAGTGAACGCGCAGCCGTCAAAGCCGGCATCAAACACCACATCATTCACGTGCATCCAAATAATCACGCGGGTTACTACCCAGGATCAAAACGTCTTTCAATGAAAGTTTTATTTGACCCTGAAACCGGAAAAATTCTTGGCGCACAGGCAAACGGTGAAGATGGTGTTGATAAGCGCATAGACGTGATTGCAACTTCAATGCACGGCAACCTAACCATCGAAGATCTGATGGATCTTGAACTTGCCTACGCCCCTCAGTTTGGTTCCGCAAAAGATGCAATCAACATTGCCGGCTATGTAGGCAACAACGTGCTCAACGGCACTACCCCCACATTGCAGTGGCACGAACTCGAAACCGCTAAAGCCAATGGTGCTCAGATAATTGACGTGCGCTCAGGCGGCGAGCACGGCTTTGCAAACATTCCAGGCACCCTAAACATTCCAGTTGAAGAACTGCGCGATCGCCTAAGCGAAGTTCAGTTAGAGAATGTTGTGGTCTACTGCCAGGTTGGCCAGCGCGGTCACATCGCCACCCAAATCTTGAAAGCCAATGGCGCCAACGTAAAGAACCTAGACGGCGGCTACCTCACCTGGGCCGCTGGCGAAGCTGCATTGAAAAAGTAACGCAAACACCAAACACAACTTAAGCAAATAAGGCCCCGGTTCCCGCCGGGGCCTTATTCACATTTCAGGTACTAAAAATTTATCGCAATTTATTCGCAGGATTGATGAACAAATGCACAATGTTGCCGATTAAATCGTCTTGAATAATTGCGCGCCCAAAGTATTCAGCTTCCAATGTGAACTGCAAAAGATCTTTAGCCTTCAAATCAAACTCGCTAATCTCGCCAATTGGAACATCGTTGAACAAAATCACAAAGATGGTCTTTGTGGTGTTTCCCCAGTCACTAACCAATCGGGTCTCAAGGTAAACCTTGCCCTGCCAAAACGAAGCGCCGGTTTTTTGCCCTGCGTGCAGCAAATTGGCCCTAATGGTTGCGTATTTGGTTTGGCCGTGAACTCGAAGGTGGTGTTCGCCCTCGGCCGGGCGCATTGCCTCGCGCGGCTCTTCTATTCGGCGGGCAAGGTATAGGTCAACCTCATCGCGCTCGGTGCGCTCTGAATTGCCGAAAATACCCACTTGAATCCCCCGATAAGGCGAAATAACCAACCATTTGTTCGCCTAAGTAACCATTTGAACAGGCTTAAAGATAGCAAATGTAACTCTGAGCGAATGCCCGGTGGGTGGGTAAACCCCTTATTTGGTCTGGTCTAATCGCGGTCTGCGAGTTTCACGGCGTAGATGTGAGCTCTGTGCCCGATATCAAGAACGGTCACTACAGAACTTGCTTCATCAACCAGGTAGATCACTCGATAGTCGCCCCGCCTGGCCGAGTAGCAACCCTCCATAGGTTCGTCTAACTTTTTTCCGACTCGTCGCGGATTTTCAAGTAGTGGCCCATATATGAAGTAAAGAATTACATCTACTAGCTTGGGTGGCACTTTTTCTGCCAGGGCGTACCTTGCTTTACCGCGGAGCCTTACTTCATACCGCTTCACGGTTATTCTCGGCCTTTCGGCGAGCTTCAACCTCGGCCAACACTTGCTCCATCGTGAAAGTTTCTTCAGATTCGGGGTTTTCCAAATACGTCAGCAAATCAATTGCCAGTGCGCGATCGGACAAGATTTCTAGGGTTTCATTCATGGATTCATAGTCACCCAAAGACATGATCACCGCGGCCGGTTCACCATTTCTGGTGATAACTGTGCGTTCGTTTGATTTGACGGCGGAGTCTAGAATTGCAGCCAGATTGGCCCTGGCTTCGGCCACAGAAAAGTACTTCATGTACTTAAGTATGTACATCACACCGACATTTGTCGACCGTCCAGAGCACCCGCCCAGACCCCAGTAAAATAAAGGTGTCCGGCAACGACGTCGACACCCAAAAACCGCAAACTCCCCACCAATATCGGAGCAAACATGCCAAAGATCATCGTCGAAGTTATGCCAAAAGAGGTCCTTCTTGACCCAGCCGGCAAGTCTGTAAACAACGCCCTGCACCGCAAGGGGCACAAAGACATCACTGCCGTACGCATCGGCAAGCGCATTGAGCTTCACTTTGATCGTGAAATAACGGATAAAGACCTAGCCGACGCCCGCGAAATCGGCGAATCATTCCTTTCAAACGGTGTCATCGAAGACGTCGTAAAGATCTCTTCAGAGAACTAAGGGGTACCGCAATGAAGATTGGTGTTGTCACCTTTCCTGGCACCCTTGATGACCGCGATGCAGCTCGCGCGGTTCGCCTAGCCGGCGGCGAGGCAGTTAGCCTTTGGCACGCAGACACAAACTTGCACAAGGTAGACGCAG
>JAHEGM010000070.1 GCA_024645105.1 Rhodoluna sp. | reverse complement strand
GAGCCATGCCGGTGCGGGCAACCAAGTGTGCGTATTCGCGGTCACCGTGTGCGGCTTGGTTTAGGTTCATGAAGTCCATGTCAAGAGTCGACCAAGGCAAAGACTGGCCAGCTTGAGTGTGTAAGTGCAGCAGTGGCTTGCTAAGTGCGTTTAGTCCGTTGATCCACATCTTGGCCGGCGAGAAGGTGTGCATCCAGGTGATCACACCAATGCAGTCTTCATCTCTAGATGCCTCGAGCATGATTTCGCGAATCATCTCTGGGGTCTTTAGCACTGGCTTCCAAACCAATTCAACCGGAGCAGAGACCTGGGCCTGAAGTTGAGCCATAACCGTCTTAGATTGGTCGGCTACTTGCTTGAGGGTGTCTTCACCGTAAAGGTTTTGGCTACCGGTTAGAAACCAGATTTGACCTTTTGAAGCTGCCATTTGACTTGCTCTCCTTTGGGGCTTCGATGCCCTTATCGGTTGGTTATGTTAGCGTTCACATTATCAGAGCCGATTCGCGGATTTAGCCACGGGATTACAACGATTTCATTTACCTTTTTCGTGCAGCCAACAAAGCCAAATAACCACCGATAGATAAGTTGTCTGAGCAGTAGCAATCACACGCTCCACCAGGCCAACATTTGTGGCATCCGGGTTTGTCCAGGTTGAAAGAAACCAAAGCGAAATAATGGTAAACCCAATGGTGGCAATAATTGCCCCCACCGGCCGAAGCACCCACGGGGCGCTCTTGGTAAATCTCATCGAGAAAATCGGCCATGCAGAAAAAAGCACGAACGAGGCAATGGCAAAAATGCGATGCAAATCAGAGTGGCCATCTTGACTAGGTGTGGTGAAGTAGGCGAAACCAAAGGTTGCAAGCCCGCCAAGAAAAATTACGATGCGCCCAGGCATGGCCAGGGAACCTGCCCAAACAGCCGCAACCAAACTCAGAATTCCACCAAGAATAAAGAAGCTGGTCTGAATGGCTTGAACCGGAGAATCGTCTGCGGCCAAATCGCTGATGGTTTTGCGAACTGGGTCGTAGCCTGGCCAAAGTGATCCGGCGATTACCCAACCCAAGACAGACTGAACTGGGCCGATGGTTGCGGCAACCAAGGCGGGGCGGGAAATTTTATTCATGTACATCAGGTTAGACCAGTAAGAAGAAAGGCAACCATGACAGAGCTAAACGGTAAATCCATTTTGGTGATTGGTGCCTCCGGCGCATTCGGCAACGAGTTTTGCAAGCAACTGACTGCTCTTGGCGCCCAGCTGATTGGCACAGCAAGTTCGGCTGAGTCTTCGTCTCGCCTCCCTGCAAACCTTGCGCAGCGCTTGCTGCTTGACCTTGGAAACAGAGATTCAATAAAGGTCTTGACCCAATACCTGCTGGAATCGGAAACCCAGATTGATGGAATCGTGCTTGCCGCCGGCTTGGTAGCGTTTGGCCCAACCCAAGAAACCCCGCACGAGGTGACCGCAAAGCTCATGCAGGTCAACGCGCTTGGCCAAGTTGAAACAGTGAATCAACTGCTGCCAAAACTAAAAGCTTCAGCCGAGCAAAATCGTTCGCCCTTTGTTGTCTCAATCAGTGGCGTAATTAGCGAGGCGCCAATGCCGGGGCTGGCAGCCTATTCGGCAAGCAAGACCGCGTTGCTGGGCTATGCCAAGGCAGCCGCAAAAGAATTCAAGAAGTTTGGGGTTCGCTGGCTAGATGCAAGACCGGGTCACACCCAATCTGGCCTGGCTGACCGGGCGATTTTTGGCACCGCTCCTAATTTTGGAGCAGGGGCCGAGGTGAGCTTCGTGGTGAGCAGAATCGTTCAGGGCATCACCAACGATGAGGTAGAACTATCGAGCGACTCATTTAAATAGATATCGCAGGCTTAGCCGATGCGATATTGTTGGTTGAATGACGCAGAGAACTCGCCCGTGGGGATACCAAGAGCCATTTGATGGCAAAAAGCCAAACTGGGATCTACACCCAGACACCTTGGCGATCAGGGCCGGTTTATCTCGAAGCGGCTTTGGCGAGACTGGCGAGGCCCTCTATCTAAGCAGCGGCTTCACCTATGACTCAGCAGAGCAGGCCGAATCTGCCTTCAAAGAGGAATCTGCGCACCACCTGTACAGCCGTTTTTCTAACCCAACCGTTTCAATGTTCGAGGAGCGCATGGCCGCGCTCGAAGGCGCAGAGGCCTGCTTCGCAACTGCAACTGGAATGTCGGCGATGTTTTCATCGGTTGCTTGTTTGGTAAAAGCCGGTGACCGAGTGGTTGCGTCAATGGCCATGTTCTCTTCTTGTTACGTGGTACTCACCGAAATTCTTCCTTCTTGGGGAGTAGAGATTGTTTTGGTTGAAGGCAACGATAAAAAGCAATGGGCCCAGGCGCTATCGGTGCCAACCAAAGTTGTTTTTATTGAGTCACCAAGCAACCCAATGATGGAAATTGTTGACATTCGCATGGTCAGCGATTTGGCGCACAAGGTTGGCGCAACCGTTGTGGTCGATAACGTTATGGGTACACCGGTTTTGCAAAAGCCGCTAGAGCTTGGCGCAGACGTTGTGATGTACTCGGCCACAAAGCACATTGACGGCCAGGGCAGAGTTTTGGGCGGAGCCATTCTTGGCAGCCGCGACTACATCAAGAATTCCGTTATTCCATTTACTCGTCACACCGGTCAAAGCATGAGCGCGTTCAACGCGTGGGTGATGCTCAAGTCTCTAGAGACTGTGACTATGAGGGTTGAGCGCATGGCATCTAACGCTTTGAAAATTGCCGAATTTTTAGCCGGTCACAAAAAAATTGAAATGGTTTCTTACCCGTTTCTAAAGAGTGACAAAAACTACAAGCTTGCCAAGAAGCAAATGCGCGGCGGCGGCACAACAATTGGTTTCAAGATCAAGGGCGACAAAGACAAAGCCTTCAAGTTCATGAACGCGCTTAGGGTCATTGACATTTCAAATAACCTTGGCGACAGCAAGTCTCTGATTACACACCCCTCATCAACCACTCACCGCAGACTTGGTTTTGAAGTACAGGCGCAAATGGGAATCACACCAAACCTGGTGCGACTATCGGTTGGTCTTGAAAACATAGACGACCTAATCGCCGATTTGAAGCAGGCTCTGGGTAAGTAACCGCTACTTGGCGTATGCCGCCAGGGCCATTACTGCCTTCTCTAGAGATTCGGGGTGGCAGGCAAAATTGATGCGCAGGTATTGGCCGTAATTTTTTCCGTGATCAACTCCGGGCACAAAAGAAACTCGCTGCTCATCAATGATTGTCAGGGCCGGGTTCTCGCTAATTTTAAGCGAAGAAACATCTAGCCAAACTAGGTAGCCAGCCTTAGGCACCCAGTACTTCACATTTGGTAGGTGCTTTGCCATTAGATCCATAAAGAGATCCAGCGATTTGCGGTTTAGTTCAATTGCGGCGTCTAGCCAATCGGTTGATTTCGAAAAGGCCTCACCCATAGCAAAAGCGCCAAGAATTCCTGAGCGCCAGTGCAGCGCTGCCGGCAATTTGTGAAGCTTCTCGACCACCTTGTGGCTATCTGTCACAATCACCGATGCCTTGAGGCCTGCCAAGTTCCAAGATTTGCTTGCCGCGGTAATGCAAACACCGGTTTCTTTGGCGGCATCAGAAACTGAAAGGTAAGGAACAAATTCTTGGCCCGAAAAAGTTAGCGGGGCATGTATTTCATCGCTAATCACAAAGACGTCATACTTTTTGGCTAGCTCTGCGATTTGGGCTAGCTCGTCTCTGGTAAATAATTTGCCCAGTGGGTTATGCGGGTGGCAAATCAAATAAAATTTTGCCCCGCTTGAAAACGCGGCTTCTAAACCTTTTAGGTCTAAGTCCCAATCGTGCTCGTTGGCAATCAGCGGCACATCATGTACCGCAAAACCAACCTCTTCAATCCAGCCATAGAACGAGCTGTAAACCGGCGAGTTAATGACTACTTTGTCACCCGGGTTTCCAAGGGCTCTAAAAATTTCAACCGCCGAAACACCAACATCCGTTGATAGGCGAACCTGCTTTGGGTCAACATGCCAACCCCAACGCTTTGCGGCAAAGCTAACGAAACCATCAATTGCCTCGGGCACTGGCCCGGTGTAGCCAAGGTCCGAGTTTGAAACTTTTGCCAGCAGTAGATCTTTGATGTTTTCGGCAATGTCGTAATCCATCTCGGCAACGTGCATTGGCAGTACGTCCGGTGCAAATCTGCGCCACTTAGAACTAGTTCGTTGCTTAAGTGAAGTTAGATCGGTCAGCGGACTCTTGGTCATGATTATTTCTTGGTGCTTTTAGCTGCAGACTTTGAAGCAGTTTTCTTTGCCGGCTTCTTCTTAAAAACCAATGCCTGCGCCACAACCGGGTGGCCCTTAAGGATGTTGAACGTGATTGATGGCGAACCATAAAGTTCATATCCTTCGTCCATGCGGTCAGAGACTCGTTGGCAAAATGCCGAGTCATCTCTACCGGTGAGCAAAATGTAGTTCTTAGGTTTCTTGGGTGCATCTTTTGAAGTGGCCATAGGGATATCTTGCCAGTAAAGCGAAAGCCCCGGCTAATTTACCGGGGCTTTCTATTAGCTGAGCTTTTTACTTACTTGTCTAGGTGAAAGTAAGGAACAATCAGGTAGATTCCGTAAAGCACGGCCGAACCACAAATGGTGAACATCAGATAAGCAGCGATGCGGTTTACTGCCTCTGCAGGGCGGGCACCCTCGCGCTTTTTGGTGTGTTCCTGGATGTTACGTGCATTAGTTAGCAGGCGCATTCCAAGAGAGAAAACGGTAACCAGTCCAACCGATGAGCCAATGGCTACGGCGGCTACCAAAATAAGGCTGCTCCAATTAATCATTATTTGCCACCCTTTGCTTTAGTTGTTGCCTTTTTCACTGGCTTCTTTG
>JAHEGM010000043.1 GCA_024645105.1 Rhodoluna sp. | reverse complement strand
CCGCAACGTGAGTTCCATGCCAGGAACTGAAGTCAGAACCAACGCCATCACCCGGATCTGTTGGGTCTTCATCCCTGCCGTCACCATCGCCAGATTTAGAGACATCTGAAACGAAGTCGTATCCATCTACTAATTGGCCTTCAAATTCTGGGTGATTGGTAATGCCGCTGTCTAAAACCGCCACAACAACCGAGCTAGAACCCTTGGTTGCACTCCAAGCTCTGGTTGCCGCAATTCCGTGATCTGTTCCCAAATACCACTGCTTTGAAAACTCAGCGTCTGGTGCTGAAATTTCATCGACATTTGCCTCAGTGCCGCGTGAATTCTTTGCAGACATCTTGAGTGTGTAGACCCCGGCCGGGTTTAGCCCGGTGAGTGTGCAGTAAGACTTGGTGCTGGTTGAACAGGTGACATCTTCAAATCCGGATGATTGGGCAACAACTTTATAAGTGACCTTCAGCCCGCCAGATTGCGAAACAGATTGCGGTAGCCAACGCACAAGTTTTGTGCCTTCAACCGGCGCAGTGATTTTAGTTAAACCAAGCAGCGCAGGTGCAGCAGGCTTTGCCGTTAGCGTTCTGGCGATTACTGCAGACGCAGAACCAACCTTGGTGCTTCCACCTTTTTTAGTGATAGCTCTCACTCGGAAATAATTTGGTGAGCCAATTCTCAAACCGCCAGAGACTATGGCACTTGTAGAAGTTGAGCCGGTGTTTGATATAGCCGTGGTCCAGGTGGTTTTATTTGAACTTCGCTCAATTTTGTAACCCACGACAGTTGCGCCGAATGTAGATGCGGGCCTAACCCAAGTTAACTTGGCTCTGGCAGTTCTTGGGCTGGCAGAACTCCAGGCATCCGAGGCAACGAGTGACCTAACCGCACTGGCCGCAGTGATGCTGGCTGCGTTTGCCGCCTGGGCAGGCATAAAGAGTGTGCTGGCCAAGATGGCTGCCACGATGCCCGCTAGGAAACGGCTGGATTTGATCACTGGCTTAGCCTATTAGCCGAACCTTGGAACTTACTGAACGTGGCAGTTAATTTACAGAGACTTCTGCATTAAGACAGTGCCCAGCCAGCGGCCAAATTTGAAGCCAACCTTGCCGAGGTGGCCCTGATGCTTGAAGCCAAAGCGCTCATGCAAAGCAATCGATGACTCGGCACCTTTATCGCTGATTACCGCTACAACTTCTTTGACGCCGGCCGCTTTAGAGAGTGCAAGCAGTTCGGTGAGTAACTTGGTTCCTACTCGCTTTCCGATTGCGGCTGGGCGCAAATAAATGCTGTCTTCTACTGTGCGCTTGAAGGCTGCCTTTTGGCGCCAAGGTGCCACATAGGCAAAACCGATAATCTGCCCGCTTGGGCTTTGGGCAACAATAAAAGGCAACCCCAGATTATTTATCCATTTAAATTTGGCAGACCAGTCAGCAAGAACCATAGGTTCCATATCAAAGGTGACCACGCTGTTTTGGATGTAGTAGTTGTAAATTTCAACCATGGCAGGCAGATCCTGCTCTGTTGCTAGACGAATAGTTGGCTCGGTGCTTGTGGCGGACTGCTGGCCTTTGGCCTTCATCATGCGCACCAGGCGCCAACGTGATTCAGAATCTAGAGCCACAACACCCTCCTAACAAGACCAATCTATAGGTTGCTCGCCAACCGCAACTAAAGCTGCGTTGGTTTTTGAAAATGGTTTGGAGCCGAAGAAACCACGTCTGGCTGAAAGAGGTGAGGGGTGAGCCGAGGAAATTACCGTGCAGTCGCATAGTGCTGGGGCAAGTTGTTGAGCCTGATTTCCCCAAAGGATTGCGACCATTTTGCGACCTAGCTTGCGATTCAAAACTTGAATCACTTTGTCGGTAAAGGCCGCCCAACCAATATCGGTGTGCGCACCCGCCTCGGCAAGGTCAGTGGTTAGGTGCCGGTTGAGAAGCAGCACTCCCTGGCTTGACCAACGAGATAGATCGCCATCTGCCGAAACGGCTCTGCCCAAATCGTCTTTTAGCTCAATGAGAATGTTTTTTAGACTGCGCGGCAAAGGCTTGACTTTGGAATCAACCGCGAAAGATAAACCAATTGCATGCCCCAAAGTTGGGTAAGGATCCTGGCCAACTATTAGCACACGAATCTCATCTAGAGGCTGCTCAAAGGCGCGCATCACCAACGGCAGCGGTGGCACGAACTCGCCCGTGGCCTCCGCCAACTTCGCCTCGATTGCCTCCAAAACGGGGCGAGCATCTGACAGGGCGGCCTGCCAACTTGAGTGCATTTGCTCGAAGAACATGTCTCTAGCGTAGGGGCGAACATTACGCAGTGTTTCACAGGGGTTTTTGCTTTCTGGCCGCACCTCCTACTGTTAGTGAAACGTCAAAAACAGATTGAGGAAAAATCATGAGCACAGATTCAACAAAGTGGGGCTTTGAGACTGCGCAGATCCATGCGGGAGCAGCACCAGACCCAGCCACCAACTCACGCGCCACACCTATCTACCAAACCACCGCTTACACATTCAATTCAAGTGAGCATGCTGCGAAGCTGTTTGGTCTTGCCGAATTTGGAAACATCTACACCCGCATCATGAACCCAACCCAGGATGTAGCCGAGAAGAGAATTGCCGCCCTTGAGGGTGGAACCGCTGCCCTGTTGCTGTCATCTGGTCAAGCCGCCGAGACTTTTGCAATTCTGAACATTGCCCAAGCCGGTGATCACATTGTGGCTTCATCAACTATTTACGGTGGAACCTACAACTTGTTCAAGTACACCCTGCCAAAGCTTGGCATCACCACAACTTTTGTTGAGAACCAAGACGACCTAAAGGAATGGCAGGCAGCCGTAAAGCCAAACACTAAGGCTTTCTTTGCCGAGACAATTGGTAACCCAAAAGTTTCTATTCTTGACATTGAAGGCGTTGCCGATGTTGCACACAAGAACGGTCTTCCGCTGTTGGTAGACAACACTGTTGCAACCCCGTACCTAATTCGCCCGCTTGAGCACGGAGCCGACATCGTGATTCACTCGGCAACCAAGTTCCTTGGCGGTCACGGCACTGTTGTTGCCGGAGCAATTGTTGACGGCGGAAAGTTTGAGTGGAGCAAATCAGATAAGTTCCCAGGACTAACCACACCAGACCCTTCGTATCACGGCGTCAACTACACCGCTGCACTTGGGGATGCAATTGCCTACATCATCAAAGCTCGTGTTCAGTTGCTTCGCGATATTGGTGCATCAATTGCACCGGCAAGCGCGTGGCAGTTGATTCAAGGAATTGAAACTCTGAGCCTAAGAATTGAACGCCACGTTTCAAACGCTGAAAAAATTGCTCACTTCCTAGAGAAGCACAAGCAAGTTGAATCGGTCAACTACGCGGGACTTAAGAGCTCTCCTTGGCACAAGGCCGCAAAGAAGTACGCGCCTAAGGGTGCCGGAGCCATTGTTTCCTTTGAGATCAAGGGTGGCGTGAGCGCGGGTGCAAAGTTTGTTGACTCACTGAACCTGTTTAGCCACGTAGCTAACATCGGTGATGTTCGCTCGCTGGTAATTCACCCAGCCTCGACCACTCACTCGCAACTAACTCCAGAACAGCAGTTGACCACGGGAGTTACTCCTGGTTTGGTTCGTTTGTCTGTTGGTCTTGAATCAGTTGATGACCTAATTGCCGACCTTGAAAGCGCCTTCGCCGCCGCTAAGTAACCTTGGCAGCTTTGGGAAGAGCGATATGCTTATCTCCTAATGGAATTTCAAACATCAGCCGGAGACTTAGTCCCGTCAGAATTCATCACTGATGAGCAGAGCCGTCAACTTATTGGCCGCCCTCCTGCCAGTGGTGCATGGCGAGACGGAGACCCGGCTGGTGATCGCCAGTTCGCGCCCCTTTCTAACCTCAAGTTAGAGAGTGGGCGCGTTCTTGCGAACTACAGAATTGCCTTCGAAACCTGGGGCGAACTAGATCACGAGCACACCAATGCGGTGCTTATTCTTCACGGTCTAACCGGTGACTCTCACGCAATGGGCGGCGCGACCAAAGAGCACCCAACAGACGGCTGGTGGAAAAACATTGTTGGCCCAGGTCTTGCAATAGACACCGATAAGTACTTTGTGGTGGCCGGAAATGTTTTGGGCGGTTGCCAGGGTTCCACGGGGCCATCAACGCTTGACACAAGCGGTAGAGAATTCGGCACATCTTTTCCGTACATCACCATTCGCGATCAGGTAAATGCCCAGCATGATTTGGCTCAACTTCTTGGCATCAAAAAATGGCACGCAGTACTCGGCGGCTCTGTAGGTGCGATGCATGCACTCGAATGGGCAATCATGTACCCAGATGCCGTAAAGCGGGTTGGAATTATTGCGGGCCCTCCAGCTTTGACCGCCGACCAAATTGCTTTGAACTCAATTCAAATTCAGGCCATCAAGAGTGACCCGGCTTTTGCCAACGGAAACTACTACGACGCAAAGCCTGGGTTTGGCCCACACCAGGGACTGGCACTTGCACGCCGCATGGCAATTTTGAACTACCGCTCCCCAAGTGAATTAAACGATCGCTTTCACCGAGCCTGGCAATCAGGAGTGAGCCCGCTTGGTGGCGGTGGCCGTTGGGCCGTTGAGTCTTACCTTGACTTCCACTCAAATAAATTCACTCGTCGTTTTGATGCAAACAGCTACATAACATTGGTTGAAGCCATGAACTCTCACGACGTAGGTCGTGGACGCGAATCGCTTGAAGCGGCTCTTGGCTCAATCAAGGCAAAGAGCATCGTGGTTGGAATTTCTTCAGACCGCCTATTCCCTGTTGAAGATCAAAAACTGATTGCCGACAATATTGGCGGCGAGATTATTGGCGGCGAGATTATTGGCGGCGGGCTTCAAATTATTGAATCCGATTTTGGCCACGATGGATTTCTAATTGAGGACATCAAGCTCGCCCCAATGATTCAAGAGCTACTTAACTCTTAGATTCTTTGCTGAGGTCGCCTAACTTAATGTTGGCCCAAGCCAAAAGCACAACAAGCAAAACATTTCTCAAAGTCAAAATGGTCACGCTGGTGTTGCCCAGTGCCATTAGGTCCATGTACAAAACCGGATAGATAAGGTTTGTAAGCAAAGACACCGCTAAAACCATTGAGACCGGAAACCAAGACACTCTTTTCTTCACCAGGATCAAGGTAATAACTGGGACTGCAAGCCAGGCCATAAATTGCGGTGACCCAACCTTATTGAAAATGATTAAATCAAGCACAGCGGTGAAGGCTACCGCCGCAAATATTTCTTCGCGCTTCGCGCCAAACTTATAAGCCCTGAACCCCAAGAAAATAGTGATTGCCAGGGCCACTGCCATGACCAGAGTCATCACTGCAGAAATCTCAATTACCCAATCACCGGAAACCTGATTGGTAATTATCTCTTGGTCATAATAAATACCCGCATTGGCAAGGCCAAGTTTGGCTGCCCAAAGCCAAGGCATTGCCACCACAGATTCAATTTGAATTCCGCGATTATTTTGCGTGGACACAAAAGATAAGACGCTTGAATTGCCGCCTAAAAAGAAAGCCCCGAGAAAAGCCGTTGAAACAATCGTGGTTGCAGCCCAGGCCATTGCTTTTCTATTTCGATCGGCAATAAATGCGGCCAGCGCTAAGGCAACAGGCCAAATTTTTATCCAAGCCCCAAAAGTAAACAGGGCAATTGCGCCAAAAATCCTATTTTTTAGAAACAGGGCAGCGCCAATCACGGCAATCGCCACAGAGATAGCATCAATTCGGCCGATGCCCGCAGGGCCCAAAAGCACCAGAAAACCAAGCCAAAACCAGGCCGCAATAAATGTTTCTTTTGGTCCCCTACCCCAGGAGGTTAGAAAACCAATCGCCAACGAATTCAGCAAGGCCACTATTGAACACCAGCCCACCAAGATTCCAGCTGGCCCACCAAGAAAAAGCGCCAGCCACATGGGAATCTGACTGAGGTAAGGGTAAACAAAGGGCTGAGCCACACCAAAGATGGGTTCACCGTGCTGCATTAGCTGAAGCCACCAGCCGTAGAGCAGAACATCGTTCATTGGCATTACCTGAGAAAACAGATTGCTGAATGAAAGCATCGCAAAAGGCACTATTACGCCGAGGGCCAGCAACAGCGCAAAGTTCAGATGGCGCAACTGCATCCTTTTCAACATGTTTGTAAGGCTACCCAAACCTATGCTGTTATCTATGACAATCAATCAACGCGCCAGAGCAGCGGTGTTTACCTATTTCTTGCTTTGCGGTGCAGCCGTCACCGTTTGGGCGACGCACATTCCCGAGGTGGAAAACAGATTGTCACTAAGTCATTCCCAAATCGGAACCATCATTCTGATTCTGGGTGGTGGAGCGTTGGCCTCCATGCAAATTCTGGGTGCTTGGGTTGATAGGCACGGCAGCGCAAAAACCCTAGTTGGCATTTCAGTGGCCCTCGGCCTTGCACTTATGCTGCCTGGCTTTGCGTTTGACTTTTGGACCCTGGCAATTTCAATCTTTCTACTTGGCGCCTGCATTGGTGGAACCGATATTGCTATGAACGCGCACGCACTTGTAGTTGAGAAGGCATACCAAAGACCGATATTTTCGGCCTTTCACGCAATGTGGTCTATTGGCGGGGTAATTGGTTCACTTGTGGTTGGCGCAACCCTTGGGGCTGATCTTTATCTGGGTTTCAAAATACCCATGCCGGTAACTATGACTGCTTGGGGTGCTCTTACGATTTTTGTTGCACTGCTTCTAAAGAGTTGGCTCCTGCCAGCAGAAGAGAAACAAACAGCAGCCGCGAAATCAGAGTCAAAACCAGCAGCCAAAGAATTTAGGTTTGTAATTTTTGTTGGACTGGTTTCGGCAGCCGGAGCAATTGTTGAAGGAGTGGGCATTGATTGGTCTGCGCTCTATTCAGTTGACCAATTTCAGGTAATCACGGCTACGGCGGCTATTAGCGTCACAATGTTTGCCAGCGCGATGGCCACGGTTAGATTCTTCGCGGACAAGGTGGTGGCCAAATTTGGTCGCATTGCTGTGATTCAAGGCGGTGCATTGATCTCAGCACTTGGAATTGCCATAGCTCTGATTTCGCCGACAGTGGAGCTCAGCTGGATTGGCTGGGCTCTTGCCGGCTTGGGTATTTCGGCAGTGGTTCCTCAGTGCATGGCTTTTGGATCCGAGATTGGTAGCGAGGCAAATCAGGGTCGCAATCTGGCCAAGGTTGTGGGGCTAACTTATGCTGGTGTTTTGGGCGGTCCAGCAATTATTGGTTTCGCCGGTGAGGCTCTTGGCTTGCAATTGGCCTTGAGCATTGGCATTGCACTTGCAGTATTCGTTGCAGTTGGTGCTGCAATTATGGTGAAGGGTAAAAAGCAACTTGGCTAAGTTATTTGAATCATTGCACATACGCGATCTAGAAATTAGAAATCGTATTTTCATTCCCGCCATGTGTCAGTACTCATGTGAAAACCAAGATGGCATTGTAAACGAATGGCATCTTGTGCATCTTGGTGCTCGTGCCGCTGGTGGCGCTGGAATGATCATCGCCGAGGCTACCGGTGTTGTTCCAGAAGGAAGAATTACACCGTGGTGCCCAGGGATTTGGAATTTCGAGCAAGTTGCTGCCTGGGCAAAAGTTGTTGAGTTCATCCACTCTCAAGGAGCAAAGGCCGCTATTCAGTTAGCGCATGCCGGCCGAAAAGGTTCAACCTACCGCGAATGGTCAGGCAAAGGTTCCGTACCACTTGAAAAAGGTGGTTGGCAAACCGTCTCGGCAACAGCTGAGGCATTTGAAGGATATGAGGCTCCCCGTGAACTAAGCGCCAGCGAGGTGGTTGATTTAGTTCACGATTGGGCTCAAGCTGCCAAGCACGCGGTTCTTGCCGGTTTTGATGCAATTGAAATTCATGCCGCGCACGGATATCTTTTGCACCAGTTTCTATCGCCAATCACAAATAAAAGAACCGATGAATTTGGTGGCTCGCTCGAAAACCGCGCGAGATTCCTACTTGAGATTATTAAGGCAATTCGTGCTGAGGTTGGTGACAGGTTGCCGATTTTTGTTAGGTTCTCGGCAACTGACTACCGTGAAGACGGCTGGGATCTTGAGCAAACCACTACGGTTGCAAAGTGGTGCGCTGATTTAGGCGTAGACCTTTTTGACATCTCTTCCGGCGGACTCATCACAGGAGTGAAAATTCCATCTGGTCCTGGATATCAGGTGCCTCTAGCCGAACACATCGCCAAAGAGATGAGCCAGCCGGTTGGCGCCGTTGGCCAAATAACTACCGGTGCGCAAGCCGAGGAGATTCTTCAGTCTGGCGAGGTTGAGGTTGTACTGATTGGTAGAGCATCGCTAAGAGATGCCTCTTGGGCACTCAGGGCCGCCCACGAACTAAACGTTGATCTTGATTACTGGCCTAACCAGTACTTCAGAGCCAAGTATCCGACGGCATCTAAATAAAGCCCTAGCGACGGGTTGCGTCTTGAACCTCGCCGACAAGCTCTTCAAGAATGTCTTCCAAGAAAAGAACGCCCTGAACGTTGCCCTGCACATCAAAACTTTTAGCCATGTGGGCATGAACTCGACGCATGCTGGCTAGCGCATCTTCAAGTTCCATACTTGCCGGAAGCGAAATTAGAGTTCTGACGCGCTTTGACGGGAATGGGTCATCAGCCTCGTCTGCGTCTAAATCAATCACATCTTTGAGGTGTAGATAACCAATCAACTCACCTTCAGCGTCAGTAAGCGGGTACCTTGAGAACCCGTGCTTGGCAACGGCCTGCTCTACCTCCCGTGGAGTAACCGCTTCATCGAATGAAATCAGTTTAGAAATTGGAACAGCAACGTCTTGAACAGTTTTTTCAGTGAATTCAAAAGTGTTAGTGAGAGCCCCGCTCACATCTTTGAGAGCACCCTCACGTGTGGAGTGCTCAACAATGTCTTCAACCTGATCCAGCGTGTAAGAACTGTTGGCCTCGTCTTTTGGCTCAAACTTAAATGCTTTCAGAATCAAATTTGAGACGGAGTTCAAAACTTTAACCACTGGCTGCACTGCAACTGAGGCGGCCAAAAGGATTGGTGCCAGAATCAAGGCGGACCGCTCAGGCATTGCAATCGCAAGGTTTTTGGGAACCATCTCGCCGAAAACAACGTGCAGGTATGTCACCAGCAAGAGCGTGATTGCAAAAGAAACACCAGAAACGATTGAATCTGGAATTCCAATGGCATGAAGTGGATACTCAAGCAGGTGGTGAATGCTTGGTTCGGCAATTAGCAAAATCAAAAGTGAAGAGATGGTGATACCCAATTGCGCGGTGGCCAGCATCATGGAAACGTTTTCCATGGCCCTTAGAGTTATTTTTGCTGGTTTGCTTCCAGCCTCAGCTCTAGGTTCTATTTGTGCCCTACGTGCACTGATCAGGGCAAATTCCGCTCCCACAAAAAAAGCATTGGATGCCAGTAACACAACCAGCCAAACGAGTCCTTGCAAGTCGCTATTCATTTTGACCCTCCCCTGAAACGCCGAGTGAGGTAGGAGTGAAACGAACACGGTCTACTCGCCTGCCGTCCATGCGTTCAACACGAAGCACGCCGTCTTCAATTTGAACCTCGTCGCCAACAGAAGGAATTCTGCCAAGTTCACTCATCATGAAACCTGCAACGGTTTCGTAGGCGCCATCGGCCGGAACCTTGATAGCCATTTCAAGAAGTTCGTCAGGTCTGATCATGCCTGGAAATAAAACCGATGAATTTGCACCGCGAGTTACTCCAGCCTTTGCCCGATCATGCTCATCGGCAAGTTCACCCACGAGCTCTTCAACTAGATCTTCCAAGGTTGCAAGACCAGCTGTGCCGCCGTACTCATCGACCACAATTGCCAACTGCAAACCTTTTGCACGGAGCTCAACCATGAGAGTTTCTAGGCGCATTGTTTCTGGCACTCGCAATGCCTCGACCATGATTGCCGAAACTGGAACCTCATCACGTTTTTCGCGCGGAACCGCCGCAGCCTGCTTTACGTGAGCGACACCAATGATGTCGTCAGAAGTTCCGTCTGAGATTGGAAACCTTGAGTGACCCGTCTTTATAGAAGCCAAAATTAATTCAGCAAGGCTGGCATCTTTATCAAGAGCATGCATTCTTGGGCGCGGGGTCATTACATCTGCAGCAACCAATTGACTAAGGGCAAGAGTTTTTGTCAAAAGCGTGGCGGTCTGGGCGTCGAGCGCACCCGTGCTTGCAGATCGGCGCACCAGCGAAGACAGCTCCTCGGCCGTCCTGGTGGAACTCAACTCCTCTTTTGGCTCCACGCCAAAGAGCCGAACGATTCGATCCCCTGTTTGGTTTAGGAATCGAATCATGAAGCCAAAAACCCAAGTGAAAGCCAATTGGAATCTAACGACAAATTTCAAAACCACTAATGGGCTCGATAGGGCCATATTCTTGGGCACCAATTCGCCAATCAAAAAGGAGAAAAGCGTGGCAAGAACCATGCCAAGAATTACAGCCAATGTTCTTTGGAAGTCTGGGCTTAAGGCCAGCGAACTAAACAGAGGCGAAAGTAACTGGGTCAATGCGGGTTCAGCGACGAAACCAGTCAAAAGGGTGGTGACCGTGATACCAAGTTGAGCCCCGGAAAGATGGGTGCTGGTTCTCTTTAGGGCGATGATTGGAACCTCAAGGCCCTTTTCACCTCTGCTGGAGCGGGCCTCAAGGTCGTTTCGCTCAACATTGAGTAGCGAAAACTCGCTTGCTACGAAAAACCCCGTGCCAACGGTGAGAAGAACACCACAGGTCAGCGCCAGCCACTCGTTCATCGGGCGCTCACAGCCAAGTGGCTATGGTCAGAACCTGCTTTATCCATTGTGACTCCAGCATACTGGCCAAAATCTATGATTTCATTGGGCTAAACCTGCCAAGAGGCCATTTTGGACAGGCACTAGAAGGTAGGCTGGGAGGACATACGGACATTCATAAAGAGGTGATTTCTCTGTCAGGCAACACTGAAAACGAGAACGGTTTTGGCGCAAACGACTGGTTAGTCGACGAAATGTACGCCCAATACAAAGCAAACCCCGATTCAGTAGACAAGGCCTGGTGGCCAATTCTAGAGAACTACCGTCCGACTGAGACTCCGCACGCCACCACCGGTCCAATTGCAGTGCAGCCAGCTGTTCCAGCCGCGCCGGTGGCCCCAATCACACCTATTACTCCTACTGGTGCTTCTGCTGCCCCGGTAGTGGCAAAAACCACTCGCGTTGAAGCCAAGCCACAGCCGATTCCTGCCCAGGCGCCGGTTACCGGACTAATCAACACCGTTGATGCCGCCGAACTCGAAGAAGAGCAAGACCAGGTCAACATTCTTAAGGGAATGGCAAAAGCCCTGGCAACCAATATGGACGCCTCTATTGAGGTACCAACTGCAACCTCAGTTCGCACAGTCCCTGCGAAGTTGCTGATTGATAACCGCATCGTAATAAATAGCCACCTGTCTAGAACTCGCGGCGGCAAGGTTTCTTTCACTCACATCATTGGCTACGCAATTATTCGCGCCCTAAAAGAGTTTCCGAGCCAAAACGTTTACTACGACCTAATTGAAGGTCGCCCAGCTGTTGTGCAACCGGCACACATCAATTTTGGCTTGGCAATTGATATTCCAAAAGAAGATGGCACCCGTGCACTTTTGGTGCCAAACATCAAGCGCGCACAACGTTTGAATTTTGCCGAGTACTTGAGCGCATACGAAGACCTAGTCAAGCGTGCTCGTGACAACAAGTTGACCGCTGGTGACTTCGCCGGCTCAACTGTTTCACTAACCAACCCAGGTGGTATTGGTACTGTGCACTCGGTTCCTCGCCTAATGAAAGGCCAAGGTTGCATCGTTGGTGCTGGAGCACTTGACTACCCTGCAGAATTTGCCGGACTTTCAGACGCACAGCTTTCAAAGCTTGGCGTGAGCAAGACCATCACACTTACTTCTACCTACGACCACCGTGTAATTCAGGGTGCAGGCTCAGGCGAGTTCTTGAAGAAGGTGCACGAGCTGCTACTTGGTGCTCGTGGTTTCTACGACGAGATTTTTGCTGACCTTCGCATTCCTTACGAGCCAGTTCGCTGGGTTACCGATTTTGATCGCAACGACACAGATGACCGCGCCAAGGAAACTCGTATTCAAGAGTTGATTAACGCGTATCGTGTTCGCGGTCACCTAATGGCAGACATTGATCCACTGGAATACCAGCAGCGTTCACACCCAGACCTAGACATTCTGAACCACGGCCTAAGCCTTTGGGACCTAGACCGCACCTACAAGACCGGTGGTTTTGGTGGCAAGCCAAAGGCGGAGTTCCGCGAGATCTACAAGATTCTTCGCGACAGCTACTGCCGCACCGTTGGTGTTGAGTACATGCACATTCAGGACCCGGCTCAGCGCAAGTGGTTCCAAGACAAACTTGAGCGCCCCTATGCAAAGCCATCTCGCGAAGAGCAGATGCGCATTCTTGAGAAGCTAAACGAAGCTGAAGCTTTTGAAACTTTCTTGCAGACTAAGTTTGTTGGTCAAAAGCGCTTTAGCCTCGAAGGTGGCGAATCAACAATTGCCGCGCTTGACGAAATTCTGCAGGAATCTGCGAACGCAGGAATGCAAGAAGTTGTTATTGGTATGGCGCACCGTGGCCGCCTAAACGTGCTAACCAACGTTGCGGGCAAGACTTACGGCCAGGTCTTCAAGGAATTTGAAGGCAACACTGACACAAAGACTGTTCAGGGTTCTGGCGACGTGAAGTACCACCTAGGAACCGAAGGCACTTTCACCAACATGGAAGGAAAGCAGGTTCGCGTATCGCTTGCTGCTAACCCTTCTCACCTTGAGGCTGTAAACCCGGTTGTTGAGGGTATCGTTCGAGCCAAGCTTGACCGCACAGATTCAGTAATTACCGAGCAGTACCCAGTACTTCCAGTAATCATTCACGGTGACGCAGCGTTTGCCGGACAAGGCGTCGTGCCTGAGGTTCTAAACATGTCTCAGCTTCGCGGGTACAAGACCGGCGGAACAATCAACATTGTGATCAACAACCAGGTTGGTTTTACTACCCCGCCGATGGAATCACGCTCTACCGTTTACTCAACCGATATCGCCAAGGGAATCCAGGCGCCAATCTTCCACGTGAATGGTGACGACCCAGAAGCAGTTACTCGTGTTGCACGCCTTGCATTTGAATTCCGTCAGGAGTTCAAAAAGGACGTAGTTATCGACATCGTGTGTTACCGCCGTCGCGGTCACAATGAAGGTGACGATCCATCAATGACTCAGCCGCTGATGTACAACCTCATTGAGGCAAAGCGTTCAGTTAGAACCCTTTACCTTGAGTCATTGGTTGGCCGCGGAGACATCACCCGCGAAGAATTTGATGCGGCAAATGCAGGTTTCCAGAACCGCCTAGAAAGTGCCTTCACCGAGGTGCACGAGGCAATGATTGCCGCCCCTGCCCTGCCAACCCGCCCGGTTGGTATTGGTACCACCGCAAGCGATCACCCAACCATTGAAAAAGAAACCGCGATCTCTCGCGATGTGGTTACTTTGATTGGAAACGCACACGACAATCAGCCTGCTGGTTTCCACGTGCACCCTAAGTTGCAACAGCTTCTGACCAAGCGCGTAGAGATGAGCCGTGAAGGCGGAATCGACTGGGGCTTTGGTGAATTGCTTGCTCTTGGTTCGTTGCTGCTTGAAGGTAAAACCGTTCGTATGGCTGGTCAAGATAGCCGACGCGGAACTTTCGTGCAGCGTCACGCAGTGTTCCACGACCGCGAGAACGGTCAAGAGTGGATGCCGCTTCGCAACCTCTCAGCTGACCAGGCAAAGTTCTACATCTATGACTCGTTCTTGAGCGAGTATGCGGCCATGGGATACGAGTACGGTTACGCATTCGAAAACCCAAACGCACTTGTGCTTTGGGAAGCCCAGTTTGGTGACTTTGCCAACGGAGCGCAGACCATCATCGACGAGTTCATTTCGTCTTCTGAGCAAAAGTGGAACCAGCACTCGGGTGTGGTTCTTCTTCTTCCTCACGGATACGAAGGCCAGGGGCCAGACCACTCTTCTGCTCGCATCGAACGCTACCTACAGTTGTGTGCAGAAAACAACATGACCGTGGCCCAACCATCAACGCCAGCGTCTCACTTCCACCTGTTGCGTCGCCAGGCGTATTCAAACCCTAAGCGTCCATTGATTGTGTTCACACCTAAGTCAATGCTTCGCCTAAAGGCTGCTTCTTCATCTGTTGAAGATTTCACCAATGGCACTTTCCAACCTGTAATCAAAGACGAGCAGGGCCTAGACAAAAACAACGTCAAGCGCGTCTTGTTCTGTTCGGGCAAGGTTTACTGGGATCTATTGGCAGAGGCGCAAAAACGAAACGACGGCACAACAGCCATCGTTCGCGTTGAGCAGCTCTACCCAACTCCGGTTGATGAGATCAAGGCAGCCTACGCCGAGTATCCAAACGCCGAACTTGTTTGGGTGCAGGATGAGCCGGCTAACCAGGGACCATGGACCTACATTGGTTTGTTCTTGCCTCGCTACATGGATGGCAAGGTGGCCAAACTTGTTTCTCGCCCTGCCAGTGCATCACCGGCTACCGGTTCGGCGAAGCGTCACGCGGTTGAGCAGGCAGACCTCATAGAGCGCGCGTTCTCAATCTAGTTATGCAGCAAGAAACTAGGCGCGATGTGCGCATCGTCATTCTTGGCGATGGCATTATTTCTGCGGCTGGTGACCCTAAAGGAATGGGCTGGGTTGGCAGGGTAACTTCAAAGACTCCAGCCAACTCTCCGAGAGTTGAAATTTTTGCGCTACCGGCTCCAGACGAGACCACCAGCATGCTTGCTGAAAGATGGCAGTCAGAGGTTCAAAGACGCTTCAGCGCAGAAACCGAAAATAAATTGGTTATTGCGCTTAGCAATCACGATCCGGCTGCCGGAATATCGATTTCAAGAAGTCGCCTGAACATTGCCACAATCATTGACGAGGCGAAGCGCGCTGGAATTGAAACGTTTCTGGTTGGTCCTACCCCGCATAGAAATGCCGAACTAAATACCGAGGTGGAACACCTGGCCTCAGGTTTTGAAGACGTCGCTTCACGCCGAGGAATTCCATTTGTGGATTGTTTCCGCCCGCTCGTGGAACACGAAGGCTGGAACCTAGAAATTGAAACTTCAGATCAAGGAATACCCGGCCAGGTAGGTCACGGTTTGATTGCTTGGCTGGTGCTTAATCGCGGCTGGTACGAGTGGTTAGAAATCGCAGCGCCTGAGTAATTAGTGAGCGACGCCGTTCTGGATGTCGCGAATTCGGCCCATGATTGAGTCGGCAAGTTCCTGAGGTGGAACATCAGCACAAGATCTTGAAATCACGTTATTCAATGCATTCTCTACGTCGTAGTCACCCTCGCAACTGTCACAGTTAGCCAGGTGAGCGGTGATCTCACTGATTTCAGATTCCGATAGTTCGTTATGCAAGAACTCATGCACGTGGCGCTTTGTTTCTTGGCAATCAAATTCAGGCATTATTTACTCCCTGCTTCAACTTCTGAAACGTCGTAGCCTTCTTGGCGCGCGTAATCAGTTAGTAGTTTTTTTAGAAGTTTCTTTCCGCGGTGCAGTCGACTCATAACGGTGCCTACCGGAGTGTCCATGATTTCGGCGATTTCCGCATAAGGCAAGCCATCTACCACGGCGTAGTAAACCACCATGCGGAATTCTTCTGGAATCTCGTGCAGAGCTTGCTTGATGGTGTCAGAAGGAAGATTGTCGATTGCCTCTAGCTCAGCAGAGCGTGATGACAGCGCGGTTACCGATTCTGCGGAACCTAGCTGCCAATCCTCAAGCTCATCAAGACCACCCTTAGCCTGATCTTTGGCTCGCTTGTTATACATGTTGATGTGAGTGTTGGTCATGATTCGGTACAGCCAGGCTTTGAGGTTTGTGCCCTGCTGGTACTGCGCCCAAGCAACAAAAGCCTTGGCAAAGGTCTCTTGAACAAGATCCTCAGCGTCTGAGGGGTTTCTGGTCCAGCGCATTGCAGCGCCGTAAAGCTGAGGCATGAGCGGCAAGGCCTGTTGCTCGAACTCTTGAATTTGAGCCTGCTTGGCCTGCTCCGCTGCATTTTTCATGTGCTTTGAGTTTAGCCTTGGGCGGGCCCAAGGGCTATGGGTGGCTACAAATGGCGACATAGTAACCTTGAACCAATGACGAACCAGACCTATTCCCAGCCAAAGCCTTGGCCTGCCCCAGTGGCAAATGGCCCGCTGGCGGCAACAGTGGAGCTTCCTGGTTCTAAGTCGCTTAATAACCGTGAATTGGTCTTGTCCGCTTTGGCCAGCGAGCCGACCCTGCTAACAGGAACTTTAAAGTCCCGCGATAGCTCGCTGATGATGGATGCCCTGCGCAGCCTGGGTACAAAGATCCAAGAAAACACCGATGGCAGCATTCTCGTGACCCCTGCCCCATTTGACCGCTCAGCCACCATTGACTGCGGTCTGGCAGGAACCGTGATGCGTTTCGTGCCACCGGTATCGGTGTTGGCTGATGGCGACATAAAGTTTGATGGCGATGAAGGTGCCCGCCGACGCCCAATGCACACCACTATTGAAAGTTTGCGCGCTCTTGGCGTTGACGTCACCGATGAAGGTGCCGCCGCCCTGCCCTTCACGGTGCATGGAACCGGCAAGGTTGCTGGCGGCGAAATCACCATCGACGCATCGGCTTCGAGTCAATTTGTTTCAGGATTATTGTTGGCGGCAGCACGCTACGAAAACGGAATCACCCTGCGCCATGAAGGTGAGCACCTGCCTTCGATGCCGCACATTGAAATGACCTTGGATTGCTTGCAAAAACGCGGTGTAAAAGTATCTTCACCTGAGCCTGCAGTTTGGCGAGTTGAACCGGGGCAAATTTCTGGCGGACATGGATCAACCAACATTGTGGCGATTGAGCCAGACCTATCAAATGCCGGTCCGTTCTTGGCGGCTGCAATGGTTGCCGGCGGAAAAGTATTTATTCAAGGCTGGCCAGATTCAACCACTCAAGTTGGCGACGAATTTGATGGCATCCTGCAGCAAATGGGTGCAAAAATTTCACGCGAAAACGGCGGGCTTCTGATTGAAGGCACCGGCGAAATTCACGGGATTGATATTGATCTTTCAATTGGCGGTGAACTCACCCCGGTGATTGCCGCGCTTGCCGCCCTTGCAGATTCGCCAACGGTTATTCGCGGTGTTGCACACCTTCGTGGTCACGAAACAGACAGACTTGCCGCTCTTGCTGCAGAAATTAATCGCATCGGTGGAATCGCGCGCGAAACCGCCGATGGTCTTGAGATTGATCCAAGTGATAATTTGCACGGCGCAGTTTGGCAAACCTACGAAGATCACCGCATGGCAACGGCTGGAGCGATTATTGGATTGCGCGTGCCAGGTATTGAAATCGAAGACATAACCACCACCTCAAAGACCATGCCTGACTTTGATCAACTATGGCTGAGCATGTTGGGCAGCAAATCTTGAGTTGGCTCTATGAGCCAGATCCGGGTCAAAACGACCTAGACGAAACCGATGTGCGCATTCGCCCTAACCCAAAGGGAAATAAACCTCGCACAAAAAAGCGCCCCGAATACAACGATGCTCCCCTAGGCATGGTGATTGGTGTTGACGTTGGCCGCTACCGAGTTCTACTTGATGGCGAAGACCGCGTTGTGAATGCAACCATGGGCAAAGAACTTCGCAAAGTTGGCGCTGTGGTTGGCGACCGAGTTGCGCTAACTGGTGACATCACCGAGACCGAAGGTGCACTTGCACGCGTGGTTCGTCTTGAGCCGCGCACCTCGCTGCTTCGCCGAAGCGCAGATGACTCGGACCAGGTTGAACGAGTGATTGTTGCCAACGCAACTCAAATGGTGATTGTGGTTGCCATTGCAAACCCTGAGCCGCGCACTCGCCTGATTGATCGCTACCTTGCTGCAGCATATGATGCGGGGCTAAAACCTATCTTGGTGATTACCAAAACAGACCTTGCTAACCCTGACGAATTCCTTGCAAACTTCGAAGGCCTAAGCATTCCGGTGGTTTTGAACCGCTCTGACAAACCAGCATTACCTCAGCTAAAGGAACTACTGTCTGGGCAGACATCGGTGTTTGTTGGCCACTCCGGGGTTGGTAAATCAACCCTGGTGAATTCTTTGGCGCCACATGCAATGCGCGCCACCGGCGGGGTCAACGTTGTTACCGGCCGTGGTCGCCACACTTCTTCTTCTGTACGTGCAATCAAACTAGATGAGTCTTTTGATGGCGGCTGGATCATCGACACCCCTGGAGTGCGTTCATTTGGACTTGGCCACGTGAAGCCTGAAAATCTACTGAAGTCTTTTGAGGATCTGTGGCAGGTCATTGAAACTTGCCCTAGAGATTGCTCACACTTCACCGAGGCTCCAGACTGTGCGCTTGATGAAGCAATTGAGGCCGGCACGCTTGGTGCCAGTGGCGCAGCGAGAGTTGATTCGCTAAGGCGCCTGGTGCAATCAATTGCCAACAACAGTGCTGATTAAACCGGTACCGAATAAACTGGGCGAATGACTTACCAAGCAGATCTTGACCTAGCGCTTGAGCTAGCCGATATTGCCGATGCAATTTCCTTAGAGAGATTTCACGCACTTGATCTGCACGTTGAATCAAAGCCTGACCGTTCGCCGGTGACCGATGCCGATAAATCGGTAGAGCAGGCAATCAAAAAAGTTTTGGCCGATAAAGCCTCCAGTGATGCTCTGATTGGTGAAGAATACGGAACCAGCGGTTCCGCAGCGCGCACCTGGATTATTGACCCAATTGATGGCACCGCTAACTACCTACGCGGAGTTCCTGTTTGGGCAACCCTGATTGCGTTAGCAATTGATGGCAAACCAACCGTGAGCGTAGTGTCGGCACCCGCACTTGGTCGCAGATGGTGGGCGGGACCGGGAGTTGGCGCATTCACCCGTGAACTAGATGGGTCAGTGCGCGAATTAAAGGTCTCGGCTATTTCTGATCTTGAATACGCCTCGCTTAGTTACAACAACCTGCAACTCTGGGACCAGGTTGGCATGCTGCCAAAGCTAACTGAACTATCACGCAAGATTTGGCGAACCCGAGCTTACGGTGACTTTTGGAGTTACATGCTGCTAGCTGAGGGCTCAGTGGACATTGTTGCCGAGCACGACCTAAAGATTTACGACATTGCGGCACTGGTGCCGATTGTTGAAGAAGCTGGCGGCCAGTTCAGCGCACTCAATGGTCCACTAACCGCCGAGAGCTCATCGGTTTTGGCAACAAACGGCAAGCTTCACGCTGCAGTTTCAAAAGAACTTAATTAGTTCTGCGGAAAACCAAGGTTGATGCCGCCGTGGCTTGGATCTAGCCAACGACTGGTGATTGCCTTGCCCTGAGTGAAGAAGTGAACTCCCTCAACCCCATGCGCTTTGGTGTCACCAAAAAGCGAGCCTTTCCAACCACCGAATGAGTAGTACGCAACCGGAACAGGAATTGGCACATTGATGCCAATCATGCCCACTTGAATTTCGTTCTGGAATTTTCTAGCTGCGCCGCCGTCATTGGTGAAAATTGCAGTACCGTTTCCGAATGCACCGCCGTTGATCAACTTCACGCCGGCGTCATAAGAATCAACTCGAACGATTGAAAGAACCGGCCCAAAGATTTCGTCTTTATAAACTGCCGAGCTGGTTGGAACTTTGTCAATCAAAGTTGGGCCAAGCCAGAATCCATTGGCATCGCCCTTGATTACTGTTTCGCGCCCGTCAACCACAACTTCGGCGCCATCGGTTTTTGCAATGTCAATATAAGAGGCAACCTTCTCGCGGTGAACCTTGGTAATCAGCGGACCCATGTCGCAGGCTTGGCGGCCATCGCCGACGGTAAGTTTGCTCATGCGTTCAACGATTTTTGAAATCAAGGCATCAGCCACCGGTTCAACGGCAACCACCACAGAGATTGCCATGCAGCGCTCACCAGCAGAACCAAAGCCCGCATTAATTGCCGAGTCGGCAACTAAATCTAGATCTGCATCTGGCAGAACAAGCATGTGGTTTTTTGCACCGCCCAATGCTTGAACGCGCTTGCCATTCTTTGTGCCAGTTTCGTAAACGTACTGCGCAATTGGAGTAGAGCCAACAAATGAGATTGCCTTTACTTCTGGAGCATGCAAAAGTGCATCTACTGCTTCTTTGTCACCGTTGAGAACATTGAACACGCCATCAGGAAGCCCGGCCTCTTTGAGAAGTTTTGCCAGCCAGACTGCCGCACTCGGATCTTTTTCAGAAGGCTTGAGAACCACCGTGTTTCCGGCGGCGATTGCGATAGGGAAAAACCACATTGGCACCATGGCAGGAAAATTGAACGGGCTGATGACGCCCACCACGCCCAGCGCCTGCCTGGTTGAGTAAACGTCTACACCGGTAGATACGTTCTCACTGTAGAAACCTTTTAGCAGGTGCGGCATGCCTGTGGCAAACTCAACAACTTCTTGACCTCGAGTAATTTCGCCTAGTGCATCTGAAAGAACCTTGCCGTGCTCCTCGGTGATGATGGCCGCTAATTCACCTTTTTTTTGATTAAGTAGCTCGCGGAAGTTGAACATAATTTCTTGACGTCTGGCCAGTGACATGTCGCGCCAAGTTGGGAAGGCTGCCGCGGCTGACTCGATTGCATCACGGGATGTTTGTGAGCTTGCGAGAGAGACGTTCTTAGTGACCACGCCCAGGGCTGGGTCAAAAACATCGCCAAGGCGGTCGGTGGAGGCCTGAACCTCTTTGCCTGATATCCAGTGCCCAATTCTCGGTAGTTTGCTCATCTTTGACCCTTCCTTGAAAACTCTAACTTCTATTCTGTGAAGAAGTGCCAACCAAGCCACCACCAGATGACCATAAGGGCGATCCTGGTGTTTCTGTGATGCATAAGCCTAGAAATTAGGTCGCCAAGCGGTGCGATTACTTGAGGTCTGAGGCGGCCAACTATCCAGGCTACAAAACCAAGGCAGATAACTATTGAATACTCAAGAATCGGAATCACTCTAAGTCCGCCTTTTTCTAAACTGCAGCAGGCCAAACCCGATTAGCATCCACAGTGCAAGAAATATCCCGCGGCCGTATGGCGACTCTAGAACTGGATTCACAAGAATTGAAATGGTCGGAAAACTGCGGTCATCTTTATAGACAGTAGCGAAAATGTAGGCAAAGAGTTCTGACACCGCCATGATCAATGCCAGACTCATCCAAACCCATTTTGATCGCATCATTGGCTTTGTAGCGCCCGGCTTAGGGCCATGGTCTCGGTAGTAAACCATCACCAAAGCAATTGGCGCTAGGGCAATAAGCAGAATCTTGTCTTGCCAGCCATTTCGTTCGGCAAAAAACAGCACGCTGCAACTCAAGCCAATGAGCAGTGACATCACCCAAACGTTCAATTTTGGCTTTTCAGGCATGTGCCAAGGAATTAACTTCTTCCAATCGGCGATCAGCAACAAAGTGCCCAGGCCAAAAATTAAGGCATCCCCAAAAGAGCCGCGGTTGATGTGAAATGCCGTCACAAAGGCAAACACCGGTATCCACGGGTTGATGCCGCTGAGTAGTCTTTTCACTGTCTAAGGCTAATCGGCTGGCGTAACAGTGTGAAATAAGCCGGGCTAAGCCGCCGAAAATAGGGCAAACTGGCCTAAAGACATCGATTGAAGGAATTCACTATGGCGATTTACGACAACATCACCCAGGTTGTGGGAAACACCCCACTGGTGCGCATTAACCGCATCATTCCTGGACCTGCAGAGGTTTTGGCAAAGCTGGAGTTCTACAACCCAAGCGCAACCGTCAAGGACCGCATTGGTATTGCCATGGTTGATGCTGCAGAGAAATCGGGCGCACTAAAGCCTGGGGGTTCAATCGTTGAGGCTACCTCAGGTAATACCGGTATCGCTTTGGCAATGGTTGGTGCTGCTCGTGGCTACAAAGTGATCTTGACCATGCCGGACTCAATGTCAAAAGAGCGTCGCACGTTGCTTCGCGCTTACGGTGCAGAACTTGTTTTGACCCCTGCTGCAGAAGGTATGCGCGGAGCGGTTTCAAAAGCTGAAGAAATTGGTGAGACTCAGGGTGCGGTTCAGGTTCGCCAGTTTGCTAACCCAGCTAACCCAGAGATTCACCGCAACACCACTGCCAAGGAAATTTGGGCAGACACCAATGGTGAAGTAGCCGCACTTGTTGCCGGTATTGGTACCGGTGGAACAATAACCGGAACCGGTCAAGCGCTAAAGGCACTGAACCCAAACATTAAGATTTTTGCAGTAGAGCCAGAGGCGTCACCGATTTTGAATGGTGGAACACCAGCTGGTCACCCAATTCAAGGTATTGGCGCAAACTTCATTCCTGAGGTTCTAGACACAACAATCTACGACGAAGTTCTAGACGCCCCAACCGAGGAAGCCATCAAGTGGTCTCGTCGACTTGGTGCTGAAGAAGGCATCTTGGGTGGAATCTCATCTGGTGCCGCTATATGGGGCGCTAGCCAAATTGCTGCACGTCCTGAATTTGCCGGCAAGAAGATTGTGGTCATCATTCCTTCGTTCGGTGAGCGCTACCTATCTACCGTTCTGTACAAGGACTTACAAGAACTCGATTAATCACACCCTCCTTTAGGACTTTGACCCCGATGCCCTTGCGGCAAAGGGGTCATAGTTATTGAAGGTCTTCTGGGTAGACTTGGCTTACTTTGATAAGAATTCGTGAAGACCTAGTCGCCGGCGTACAGCGCGACCCAGCCACCCGCAGCGGCTTTGAACTATTTTTAACCAGCCCAGGTCTACACGCTTTATGGTCACACCAGATAGCTCACCTACTTTGGGGCTGGGGCTGGCGCATACCGGCTCGAATGCACTCCCAGTGGACCAGATTCTGGACAGGGATTGAAATTCACCCAGGTGCCAAGATTGGTCGCAGAGTTGTGATTGACCACGGCATGGGGGTTGTGATTGGTGAAACCGCTGTAGTTGGCGATGACGTTTTGATTTACCACGGCGTAACACTTGGCGGCAAAGAAAATACCACTGCAAAGCGTCACCCAACCATTGGCAATAATGTTTTGCTTGGTGCAGGCGCAAAGATTATCGGTGATA
>JAHEGM010000095.1 GCA_024645105.1 Rhodoluna sp. | reverse complement strand
AATGCTCCTGATTGCAATGCTGCGCGAAGTTCATCGGGGTGCTCCGGATCAAAGCCTTCGGCAATTTCAGTGATGCGCGAGTTATCGATAGAAATTTCTGATGCGTACTTTGAAATTTGCGCAACCACTGCCTCGCGCAACCACTTGCTGTGCTTGAACAGTCGCACGTGTGCCATCTCGCGAATTACAAGATAGATATATGCCTGGTCGCGCTCGATGTCTAAGTCTTTTATGAATTGCTCTAGGTTTTGTGGCACAAATGCTGCGCGTGAATCTTTAAAAAGCGGCAGACCAATGTCGCCACCAGATAACACTTCGTGCGACAACTTACCTAGAGCCTGACCAAGTTGCATTGCAAAAAGAGCGCCGCCGGCAGACTTCATAACTCCCGAGGCACTACCTAAAATTTCTTGAAGTTCTTCTGGAGCGTTTGCCGTCATGTTTTCACTGAGCGCTTCGCTCATGCGATTTGCCACTGGTTCACTCAGGGCCTGAAAAAGAGGCATGGCATCAACCACCCACAACTCACGTGAAAGAAGTTTTGCGTCGCCAACAAGTTCAGGCATGGCTGTTGCCTCATTTAGCCAAAGGGAACCAATGGCGGTGGCGTCTTGAATTGACTTTCTGGCCGAGTCGCTGATGGCTACAGATCCGCTGTGGGCAAAAGCTTTGGCCTGGTTGCTGGCTAGGTCCCAGTTGACTCCGGTTGAGCCCTGCGCTGATAGCGAACTCATGGTTCGGCGCAGTTGCTCCAACATGGCCGCCAGGGCAGCGGGGTCATTCGGCAGGCCGGCCGCCTTGGCCAGTTGTTCACTGTCAATCCCGGATTCGCCCGAGAGAAAAAGGCGCATAAAGGCCTCGAAGTCATCGGGGTTCATGCCGTTTGACTTGTCTGGATTCTGGTTGTCGTTCATCTGCGTCCTTACCTACTAACCATAATCACGCTTAGGCTTAAGTCATTCCTAAGAATCGATAGAGGGTTGCATTGAGTTATAGGTACGAGTTTGATGAGCGCAGGGCTTCAAGGCCTCGCAAGTCACTGGGCTTGGGACTCCTTTTTATTTCGGCAGTTGCTCTTTTAGGCGTCTGGGTTTTCCCGACCCCCTACGTGATTGAACAACCGGGCCCAACCTATAACGTGCTTGGTTCCGATGGCAAAGACCCCATTATTTCAATTGACGGTGCACAGACTTACAAAACTTCAGGCAACTTGGATCTGCTTACCGTGCAGGTTGTTGGCAATAGAGACAGAACCCCTGGCTGGTTTGAAATTTTTCTAGCCTGGATGGACCCCTCAAGAAGTGTGTTACTTCTTGATCAGGTGTTTCCGGCAAATCAAACCACAGAAGAATCTCAAGCCGAAAGCTCGGCAATGATGGAGCAGTCTCAGCAAGAGGCTATTGCCGTTGCGCTTCGAAAGCTTAACTACACCGTGCCGGTTGAACTTTATGTCAGCGAGGTATCAAAGAACTCACCGTCTAGCGGAAAAGTTGTAGCGGCTGACTTTATTAGAACCGTCAATGGCGTGAAGGTGCAAACAATTGAGGAACTGCGCGCCGAGGTAAATAAGTTCAATGGCAAGACTCCGGTAGATCTTGTGGTTTCAAGAGCCGGAACCAACAAAAGTTTTGAGCTCCAACCAATCAAAGATGAATCCGGCGCTTACCGCCTTGGTCTAATCGTTGGATACAAGTACGAGTTTCCTGTTGATGTCACGCTGAAACTGGCTGATGTTGGTGGCCCATCGGGCGGCATGATGTTTGCTCTGGCGATTTATGACAAATTGACCCCGGGTGAATTGACCGGCGGAAATTACATCGCAGGAACCGGAACTATTGATGCCGGTGGCCAGGTTGGCCCTATCGGTGGAATTCAGCAAAAAATGTTTGGGGCTGCCAATGCCGGCGCTAAGTTCTTTTTGGCGCCAAGCAATAATTGTGACGAGGTAATTGGTCACGAACCAGAAGGATTAAAAGTTTTCAGCGTAAAGAATTTTGATGAAGCGTTGAAGGTTGTAGACACTATCGGTCAAGGCAAAGACACCGCCTTGCTCGCCACCTGCTCGAATAACTAGGCAACAGGAGAAACATGACAAACAGCAACACGGCAGTTCGCAAGAATTCCTCACCGGCGGCAGTCGCTACGCTAATCATCGTGGGCCTTGGCGTGGCGGCTCTTGGGCTGCTTAGCTTCTACACAGATTTCCTCTGGTTTGATCAGCTGGGCTTCAAGTCTGTGTTCACCACTCAGTTAATTGCTCAGGCTGTGACCTTCACCTTGGGTGCGGCAGTGGTTGCGCTATTTAGCTGGCTTGGTTTTTACCTGGCCTTCAAGAACCGCCCTATCTACATAAAGTTCCCAAGTGAGAACGACCCGTTTGCCCCTTACCGCCAACTTCTAGATCAGCTTCGCCGCGTAGTGATGATTGGTCTGCCGGTTGTGCTTGGCGCATTGGGTGGAGTTGCCGCCTCATCGCAGTGGGAGGTTGTTCTGTTGTGGCTCAACCGCACCTACACCGGTGAACTAGATCCTCAGTTTGGTCTAGATGTTTCGTTCTATCTTTTTGATCTGCCATTTCTAACTTTGGCAGTTGGGTTCTTGTCTGCGGCAGTTTTGCTTTCGGGTTTGATTGCGGCAGTAGTGCACATTATTTATGGCGGAATTCGTTTTGGTGGCCGCGAGACGAATGTGTCCAAAGCTGCCCGTGTTCAGGTAGCAGTTACCGCTGCGATTTATCTTTTGGTTCAAGGCGCAAGTCTTTGGCTTGATCAGTACAGCACTATGGCAAGTTCAAGTGGCCTTTACACCGGTGCCACCTACGCTGATGCAAACGCAGTGATTCCTGGCTTCCAAATCATGGCTTTGATTTCACTGGTTGTTGCCGCCCTATTTTTGATTACCGCGGTGATTGGCAAGTGGCGAATCTCAATCATGGGAACTGCACTAATGGTGGTTAGCTCAATCATTCTTGGCGGACTTTATCCGTGGATTGTTCAAACCTTCCAGGTTGTGCCTAATGAGCGAACCCTTGAGGCCGAATACATCAAGCGAAACATTGAAGCCACACGCATTGCCTATGGCCTGGACAAAGTAGAGGTTGCCGACTACCAGGCCACCACCGATGCAACCGCAGGCGCGCTGCGTAAAGACGCAGAGACCACGGCAAACATTCGAATCATTGACCCGGCTCTCGTGAGCGCATCGTTCAAGCAGCTGGAACAGTACAAGCAGTACTACAGCTTTGCCGGACACCTAGATGTTGACCGCTACAAAATTGATGGCAAGACCCAAGACACCGTGATTGCAACTCGTGAATTGCAGCAGTCAGGTCTTGGCGATTCACAGTCTTGGTACAACAACGTAATTGTTTATACCCACGGATACGGTGTGGTCGCGGCCTTTGGAAACCAGCGCTCTTCAGAGGGGCAGCCGGTGTTCTTGCAAAAGGGAATCCCTTCAAACGGTTTGCTTGGCGAGTATGAGCCGCGGATTTACTTTGGTGAGTCTTCACCGCTCTATTCAATTGTTGGCGCAGAAAAGGGTAGCGAACCTAGAGAGCTTGACTACCCAGCCGGAGATGGCGAAGCAGACCAGACCTATACAACCTTTGCGGGCAACGGTGGTCCAAAGCTTGACAACATCGCCGCTCGTTTGGCTTATGCAATTAAGTTCCAGAGCGAACAGATTTTGCTTTCTGACGCAATCAACAACGAATCACAAATTCTATACAACCGTGATCCGCGTTCACGCGTATCGGCAGTTGCTCCGTACTTGACCCTAGACAGCGATACCTATCCTGCAGTGGTTGATGGCCGTGTGGTTTGGATTGTTGACGGCTACACAACTTCAAACAACTACCCATACTCACGTTCAGAAAACTTGAGTCAGGCAATCACCGATAGCGGAACTACAAACACTTTCGCTAGAGGTTCAATCAACTACATCCGAAACTCGGTGAAGGCAACTGTTGACGCCTATGACGGAAGCGTGAAGCTATACGCCTGGGATGAGCAGGATCCGATTCTTAAGTCCTGGTCAAAGATTTACCCAAACACCTTGCTTTCAGTGAAAGACATGTCCGGCGATCTTCTGAGCCACGTTCGATACCCAGCTGACCTATTCAAGGTTCAGCGCGCGATTCTTGGTTCGTACCACGTGAGTGACCCGGGCTCTTTCTACTCTCAAGAAGATGCCTGGATGACACCTAACGATCCAGTGTCTGGCACAAACGCCTCAACCGGAACTTTGCAACCGCCTTATTACCTGACCATGCAGGTACCTGGCACCAAGGCTCCGGCGTTCTCGCTGTACACAACCTTTATTCCAAAGTCCACCGGTGAAGCAAGCCGAAACGTTCTCAAGGGTTATCTGGTTGCTGATTCAGATGCCGGTTCAACTCCGGGTCAAGTATCAAGCGAGTACGGAAAATTGCGCTTGCTTAGCTTGCCGGCAAACACAATCGTGCCGGGTCCGGGTCAGGTGCAGAACGCATTTAGCACAGATGCCGAAGTGGGTCGATTGCTAAACATTCTTCGACAGGGTTCAACCAAGGTTCTCAACGGAAACCTACTTACCCTGCCGGTTGGCGGCGGTCTTCTCTATGTTCAGCCGGTCTACATTCAATCAACCGGTGAAACAAGTTTTCCTCTTCTAAAGAAGGTGCTTGTTGCCTTTGGTGACAAGATCGCATTCGAGGACACCCTAGATGCTGCACTTGATTCACTCTTTGGTGGAAATTCCGGAGCCGCGGCCGGTGACGGCGGCGCAATCGTTTCACCGGTTGATCCAGCTAAACCGGTGGAGCCAGGCACTCCGATTGCAAGTGGAAGTTCAGCACTGCAGAAGGCTCTTCAGCAAGCGCGCAACGCAATGGTTGCAAAAGAACAGGCGCTTGCTTCAGGAGACTGGACCGCATACGGAAAAGCAGAGGCTGCACTGAAACTTGCCATTGATGCTGCAATAGCTGCCAGCAAATAACTAGGGCTATCTTGCGTTCATCTCGCGTGCTACACTGTAGTTACCGACGCGGGGTGGAGCAGTTCGGTAGCTCGCCGGGCTCATAACCCGGAGGTCGTAGGTTCAAATCCTGCCTCCGCAACCAATTAAAAAA
>JAHEGM010000092.1 GCA_024645105.1 Rhodoluna sp. | reverse complement strand
GCTGTGTTCTTGTAATTATCAATTCACAACCAGGTTAGTTATCCACAATTTCATCCACAGGTGTATAAACATCTTTCACCGTTGTAGTTCCATGAGAAACATTAGTGAGTAGCTAGTTATCCACATTTTCCACAATGGTTAATAATGTTGTTTTAAATATTTAAATATTTAGCTTCCTCATAACGCTTCTACACGAATTACAAGAAATTTTGGCCAAACCAATTTATGCCACAATGAACCTCTAAAAGAATTTGGGGAGAACCTTGAAGTTCCAAGTAAACAAAGACGTGCTTAGCGAAGCCGTATCTTTTGCTGTTCGACTATTGCCACAGCGCACCACCTTGCCGATACTCGGCGGAATTTTGATTGAGGCAGATGCAAACGCTCTGCGCCTATCAGTATTTGACTATGAGGTTTCAGCGCAAGCCGAGATCGTTGCCAAGGTTGAGACTTCCGGCCGAGTTTTGGTTTCTGGTCGTCTTCTTTCAGAAATCGCCAGCAAGCTACCAAACGCCCCGGTTGAATTTGCTACCGACGGCACCAAAGTCACCGTTAGCTGTGGCTCAACCAAATTCTCACTTTTGACCATGCCGGTCGAAGAGTACCCAACCCTGCCAGAAATTCCGGCGGTTTCAGGAACCATCACCGGCGAAGCCTTTGCCAACGCGGTTAGCCAAATTGCGGTTGCTGCATCAAAGGACGATGTCACCCCAGTACTAACCGGTGTGCAAATTGAAGCTAGCGAAAAATCTTTGTCATTCGTAGCCACAGACCGCTACCGCGTAGCTCTTCGCGAAGCAGCGTGGAACGGCAACAAATCAGCCGAAGGCGCAGTTGCTCTAGTACCTGCACGCACACTGCAAGAAGTCGCTAAGACTTTCGGCAACCAGGGTGAAATTCAAATTTCAATCGCCAAGTCAGACGACCGCGAAATGATTGCCTTCAAGGCAAACAACCGCTCAGTTACTTCATTGCTGCTAAAAGGTAATTTCCCGCCGGTTAAATCTTTGTTCCCATCAGACATTGATAACTACGCAGTAGTCACCACCCAGGATCTAATTGATTCAACTCGCCGCGTGTCACTTGTGCTTGAGCGCGAAGCACCGCTTCGTTTCAACTTTGAAGAGGGCAAGGTATCTCTTGAGGCAACCGGCAACGAAACCGCACAAGCATCTGAGAGCATTAGCGCCGAGCTTGAAGGAAAAGAAATTGTAGTTTCTCTGAAGCCACAGTTCTTGATTGATGGCCTTGCCGGGCTACACAGCGAGTTTGTAAAGATTGCGTTCACTAATAACGACAACCCAAACAAACCTGGCCCAGTGCTTATTTCTTCACACGGATCAAAAGAGAAAACTGAAGCAGACAGCTACCGCTACTTGCTGCAGCCAAATCTTCTAGTTCGCTAATTTAAAGATGTTTATAAAACATCTTGAGTTAAATAATTTCCGTAATTATTTAAAAGCAGATGTTGCGCTAAGCACTGGTGTGAATCTTTTGGTTGGCCCAAACGGTCAAGGCAAAACAAATATCGTTGAGGCAATCCGATATTTATCTACCCTGTCTTCGCATAGGGTTGCCGGCTACATACCAATGATCAAGCAGGATGCAGGCCAGGCGGTAGTTCGCGCACTTGCCTCTCACGAAGACAGAGATGTTCTGCTTGAGCTTGAACTAAATCGCGATAACCCAAACAAAGCCCGCATCAATAAATCACCCGCGCAAAAAGTTCGCGACGTTTTGGGTTACGTAAATTCAGTTACCTTTGCACCAGAAGACCTAGACATCATTAAGCGAGACCCATCTAATCGCCGCGCATTTATCGACGAACTTGTAGTTCAGGTGTGGCCAAGATTCGCTGGCGTCTATGCCGACTACGAGCGCGTGTTGAAACAACGAAACACACTTTTAAAATCGGCGCGCCAAACCGGCGCGAAAGGCTCCGCACTTTCAACACTTGATGCTTGGGATCAATCACTTATCGCCTACGGCTCAGAAATTATTGCCGCGCGAGTTGATTTGATTGAGAGACTTCGCCCGCACCTATTTGCCGCGTATCAATCAATTGCCATTGCCAATAATGAGCCAAAAATTTTAATTAAGTCATCACTGCTGAGTGCCAACGTGGCTCATTATCTTGACGAGCTTGAAGACGGTAATGACACCGTCGAGGCGGAGTTTCTAAAAACTGGCGAAAGAGCCGAGATCGAAGAATTGTTCCGCCTGAAATTACAAAGTGTTAGACCAAAAGAACTGGAACGCGGAATCACATTAGTTGGCCCGCACCGTGACGATTTAGTTTTGCTACTTGGCACTCTGCCGGCAAAAGGCTATGCCTCGCACGGAGAGTCTTGGTCTTATGCGCTGGCGCTTCGCCTGGCCTCAATTGAATTGCTTCGAAACGAAACCAGAAGCGGCGACCCAATTTTAATTTTGGACGACGTCTTCGCAGAGCTAGATGCCGGCCGCCGCGAGAGACTTGCCGCAATGGTAAAAAACAACGAACAGGTTTTGATCACAGCCGCTGTTGCCGAAGATATTCCAAAAGAACTTGTGGCCACCGTATTTAATGTGAAGGCCGGTGAAGTTACCCGTGCCGAATAATTCAGACGCCGAAAAGATCGACTTTGCCCAGGAGTTCTATTGGCAGATGCGCGAGGCCATCACTGGCCGGTTATCAAGAGATGCCAAGCGCATCGCTGAGAAAGAGCAGAAAGCCACCTCTAGACCCTTTGAAAAGGGCCGCGATTTTGTAAAAGGCGGCGATGCCATTGAGGGGCTACTCAAAGCCTTTCGCTGGGAGGGCCAGCTGGCCGAGGCCGACCTATTCAATAAATGGGCCGAAATCGTTGGTGACACCAATGCGGCAAACAGCCAACCTGAGACCCTAACCAACGGAACCCTGACTGTTCGTTGTAAATCAACGGCCTGGGCCACCCAATTGCGCCTGATGCAGGCCCAAATCCTTGAGAAGATCAATTTGGCCTACCCAGAGGTAGAAATTAAGGCCTTAAAGATGCTTGGCCCAGACGCCCCGAGTTGGAAAAAAGGCCCCCGATCGGTGCCCGGCAGAGGCCCTCGAGACACTTATGGATAGGCAGTTATCCACAGCCTCAACACCCCCTTCTGGCCAATAAATTACAGGGTTTTAGGGTAGGCTGAGGGTAGTTAATCACCCCGAAAATCAGTCACTCGCACGAGTGCATTTCCATAGGGCCTAACTACCGAGAAATAGGAGTACCAAGTCAATATGTCGTCACCAGATAAAGGCTCAAAGAACGCAGCCGAACAAAGCTATGACGCTGGAAATATCCAGGTTCTAGAAGGCCTCGAGGCGGTTCGCAAGCGCCCAGGTATGTACATTGGCTCAACCGGTCCACGCGGTTTGCACCACTTGGTATACGAAATTGTTGATAACTCGGTAGACGAGGCCCTTGCCGGCCACTGTGACACCATCAGTGTCACCATCACTAAAGACGGCTGGATCCGCTGCCAAGACAACGGCCGCGGTATTCCGGTAGACATTCACCCAACTGAGGGCATCTCAACCGTAGAAGTTGTCTTGACCGTATTGCACGCCGGTGGAAAGTTCGGCGGCGGCGGTTACGCGGTATCGGGTGGTTTGCACGGTGTTGGTGCATCTGTAGTTAACGCTCTTTCAACCAAGCTTCGCGTAGCGGTTGCGCGTGAGGGCCACTACTGGACCCAGTCATACAGCATCGGTGTTCCTGATGCTCCCCTAGCCAAGGGCAAAGAGACTGATCTGCACGGAACCATGATTGAGTTCCTTGCCAGCCCAGAGATTTTTGAAACCGTTGAATACGACTACGAAACTTTGCGTCAGCGTTTTCAGCAGATGTGTTTCTTGAACAAAGGTCTAACCATTTCGCTCACCGATGAGCGCAACGGTCGCGAAGACACCTACTGCTACGAAAACGGATTGAAAGATTACGTTGCGTATCTAAACAACTCAAAGAAGTCAGAGATCGTGAACGAAGAAATTATTTCGTTCGAGGCCGAGACCAAAGAGAAAAACATGTCGGTCGAGATTGCAATGCAATGGACCAACGCGTACAACGAGAGCGTGCACACCTACGCGAACACAATTAACACTCACGAGGGTGGTACTCACGAAGAAGGTTTCCGTGCAGCGCTAACCTCACTGCTAAACAAGTACGCTCGCGAAAAATCATTGCTAAAAGAAAAAGACGAAAACCTATCTGGTGATGACTGCCGCGAAGGTTTGACTTGTGTGATTTCTGTAAAGCTTGGCGAACCTCAGTTTGAAGGTCAGACCAAAACAAAACTTGGTAACACTGAAGCAAAAGCATTCGTGCAAAAAGTTGTGAACGAAGAATTTGGTGACTGGTTGGGTCGCAACCCAAACATTGCCAAAGATATTATTCGCAAGGCAATTCAGGCCGCGTCTGCACGCCAAGCTGCTCGTAAGGCTCGCGAGGCAACTCGTCGTAAGGGTCTTCTTGAATCAGGCGGCATGCCAGGAAAGTTGCGCGACTGTTCATCACGCAGCCCAGAGCTTTCAGAAATTTTCCTAGTTGAGGGTGACTCTGCGGGTGGTTCTGCTGTTCGTGGTCGCAACCCAGAGACCCAGGCAATCTTGCCGCTGCGCGGAAAAGTTTTGAACGTTGAAAAGGCACGACTAGATCGCGCACTTGGCAACGCAGAAATTCAAGCGATGATCACAGCGTTTGGTACCGGCATTGGTGACGAATTTGATGTGAGCAAGGTTCGCTACCACAAGTGCGTTTTGATGGCCGATGCCGATGTTGACGGTTTGCACATTCGCACACTGCTACTTACTTTCTTGTTCCGCTACATGCGACCACTGATTGAGCACGGTTACGTTTATCTTGCTCAGCCACCGCTGTTCAAGATCAAGTGGTCAAACGGTCCGCACCAATATGTGTACTCAGATGAAGAGCGCGACAAAGCCCTTGCCGAAGGTGCCGCATCTGGCCGCAAAATTCCAAAAGAAAATTCAATTCAGCGCTACAAGGGTCTAGGTGAGATGGACTACGACGAGCTATGGGAAACCACAATGGACCCAAACACTCGCACCCTGCTACAGGTAACTCTTGAAGACGCAGCACTTGCAGATGAAGTTTTCTCAACCCTGATGGGTGAAGACGTTGAAGCACGTCGTTCATTTATCCAGAAGAACGCAAAGGATGTGCGCTTCCTAGATATCTAGGAGCCAAAAAATCATG
>JAHEGM010000086.1:2861-5285 GCA_024645105.1 Rhodoluna sp. | reverse complement strand
TTTCTGGCATCCGGTGGAGCAAGGTCCGCCCCAATCACCATGACCAAACCAGAGCCAACGCTGTTAGCCATGGCCAAGAGCACGGCTACAATCAAAAAGCTCATTGGGTCAGATGATGCGCCAATTAGCATCAATCCAATTCCGGTTGCAACCAGAGTTGGCACAGCCGCCCAGATCCGCCCCTTTGTGTCAATAACTTTTCCACCCAAATAAAAAAGCGCAAAATCAAGTGCACCGGCCACGCCAATTATTAGTGAGGCTTGACTCACATCAAGGTTCAAATGAAGTGCCCAAAGCGGCAAGCCAACACTACGTGCAGTTCTTGCAAAAGTAAGAATTGCCGAGGCTGTTCCTAGATTTAGAAGCTTTGAGCGTTCACGTTTGGTTATGGCCCAAACCCCACCGCCCTTATTTGGGGCAGTGTCTCGCATTTTCTCTGACTTGGTGAAAAGCAGAATCAATCCAGCTGCGGTACTAAACACAGAAACTGCTACGTAGACAGCCTGCAAACCAGACAATGCAATTAGAGCGGCACCAAGTAAGGGGCCAACAAATCCGCCAAGCCTAAAGAATCCACCAAGAAGTGAAAGTGCTCTTGCTCTGTGGCTAAAGGGCACCGTCTCGGCGATGTATCCGTGGCGAGCTAGTCCAAACACTGCGTGTGCAGCGCCAACTATAAATACCCCCAAGCCAAGAAAGAATATGTTCGCTGCGAAAATCGAAAACAAAATTCCAAGTGCAGTGGCAAATGAGCCAAACATCATTGCTTTTCGTTCGCCGAATTTATTGACAAACCTTGCTGCCGGCAGGTCAGCAACAACTGTTCCAAGCATGACCAACCCAGCAATAATTGCGGCTGTCGGCAAGTCGGCGCCCAATCTCTCGGCGCTGGCAGGAATTACCGGAATAAGGCTGCCTTCGGCTATCGCAAACAGTGCCGAAGGAACATAAACCGGCCAGACTAGTTCTTTTAGCTTGAACCCAGGCTTTTCTTTAGTCACCCCTCAATTATGGTGCTGACCTAAACTATTAGAGACATGGCAGACCTAGACCTCACCCAAGAGATACGCGCGCTTCGCGCTACCTTCTCGGACATTCACCAGGTAGTAGACGTCAAAAAGCTAACCGATGAGATTGCGGTACTGAAACAGCAGGCTGCCGACCCAAACATTTGGGACGAACCTGTTCACGCGCAGAGCGTAACCAGCAAGTTATCTCACGCTCAAGCCATGATCGCCAAGCTTGAGTCTGTTCAGTCAAGGTTGGATGACCTAGAGGTTCTGATCGAGATGGCAAATAGCGAGGCAGACAGTTCGGTTCAGTCGGAAGCAAAGAACGAACTTGCCAGCCTTCAGAAATTGATTTCTGAACTGGAGGTCCAGACACTTCTAAACGGTGAATATGATTCCCGGGCCGCGGTTGTCACCATTCGCTCGGGCGCTGGTGGAGACGATGCCACAGATTTTGCCGAGATGCTGATGCGAATGTATTTGCGATACGCCGAGAAGAACAAGATGCCGGTTCAGGTTCTTGATACTTCTTACGCCGAGGGGGCCGGCATCAAGTCGGCGACTTTTGAGGTGGATGCTCCATTTGCATTTGGTTCCCTTTCGGTAGAGGCCGGAACGCACCGATTGGTTCGCATGAGTCCCTTCAATGCAGCCGGAAAGCGTCAAACATCCTTTGCGGCTGTAGAAGTAGTTCCTCTGGTTGAACAGACTGAGGCCATAGATATTCCAGACAGTGAGATTCGCATAGATGTGTTCAGGTCTTCTGGCCCGGGCGGGCAGTCAGTGAACACAACTGACTCTGCTGTCAGAATCACGCACCTGCCAACGGGCACCGTAGTAAGTTGCCAAAACGAGAAAAGCCAGATTCAAAATAAGGCGGCAGCGATGCGTGTGCTGCAGTCAAGGTTGCTAGAAATTCGTCGTCGCGAAGAAGAAGCCACAAAGAAGCAAATTGCCGGAGATGTTAAGGCAAGTTGGGGAGAGCAGATGCGTTCTTACGTTTTGGCCCCATATCAAATGGTCAAAGATTTGCGCACCGATTTTGAGGTTAACAACCCATCGGCAGTATTTGATGGAGACCTTGACGGCTTCATTGCAGCTGGAATCCGCTGGCGCAAGCAGACACAACTAGGCGCCTAAGCCCCTCTAGCCCAAGTGGCTCTTAGGCTGGTCTCATTATGATCAGCATCTCAAACGTCAGCAAGCAATACAAAGGTTCTCCGCGACCTGCTCTAAATAATGTGTCGCTTGAAGTTCAAAAGGGTGATTTTGTATTTTTAGTTGGCGCATCTGGTTCCGGAAAATCATCACTTATGCGTTTGATGCTTCGTGAAGATGTGCCTACCAAGGGTTCGGTGCATGTTTTGGGTGAAAACCTGGTTGGTATTCCAAGTCGCCGCGTACCATTTTTCAG
>JAHEGM010000086.1:0-2761 GCA_024645105.1 Rhodoluna sp. | reverse complement strand
TCAAATACCCTAAGCGAATATATTGACAAGTTCTACTTCGAAGATCACGAACAGGCCTATAAAACCTTTCAAGATCAGTTTGAGGGCAACGCGGTTGCAAAGTATGTGACTGCAGATCAGCTAAACGAAACTTTTTGGGTGAAATTGAAGGACTCCACTCAGAGTCAGATAATCACTGAGAGCTTCACTGGGGTGGCCGGCGTCGAAGAGGTACGAGACCAGCGCAGCTACCTCGATCAAATTTTTAGCATCTTGAACGCAGCCTCTTTAGCCGCAATCGGCATCGCTTCATTGATGCTTTTCTCGGCAGCCCTTCTTATTTCAACCACTATTCGTCTTTCGGCGTTTAGCAGAAGGCGCGAACTTGGCATCATGCGCCTAGTTGGAGCAAGCAATTTCTATATTCAACTGCCATTCATCCTTGAGGGAGTGCTCGCGGCAACCATTGGTTCCGTTCTTGCCGGCGGGGCAGTTCTAGCTATCGTTCAGTTCTTTGTTCAGGGATACCTCGCAGAACGACTGCCTTTCACCAGTTTTGTTGGCCTAACCGATGGTCTTCTCGTGGTTCCGCTGCTGATTGGCGCCGGAATCGTGTTGGCAGCTTTGGCTTCTGGCCTCGCAATTCGCCGATACCTGCGAATATAGAAGTCTTATGCCTAGAGAACGTGGTCAGAAGGTTGTTGCCAGCAACCGCAAAGCTCGCCACGACTACCTGATTATTGATACCTACGAGGCCGGCATGGCCTTATCAGGACCTGAGGTTAAGTCTCTTCGTGCAGGCCGAGCTTCTCTTATTGATGGTTACGCTTCAATTGATGGCGGTGAAGCATGGTTGGAAAACGTTCACATTCCTGAATACACGCAAGCAACCTGGAACAACTCTCCGTCACGTCGTAAGCGCAAGTTGCTTTTGCACCGCGAAGAGATCTTGAAGCTTCAATCAAAGCTAAAGGAATCCGGTTTTACCTTGGTTCCACTGTCTATTTATTTCAAGGACGGCCGAGCAAAAGTTGAAATCGCTCTGGCACGCGGTAAGAAAGAATACGACAAGCGCCAGACTCTAAAGGAACAAACCGATAAGCGCGAGGCAGATCGCGCCATGTCGTCCAAGGGAAAAGACTGGTAGCCGTGAATCTTGAATTCAGAAGGCATTCTGCAGAAACTCTGCACGAATTTCTTGATTTCTTTGATCACCGCGCATTCGTCGAATACCCGGATTGGTCTGGCTGCTACTGCCAGCACTACCTAACCCCGGCAAAAGATCATGGCGGTCCTACCGATACCGCCGAGGGAAATCGTGAGCTTGCCTGTTCGCGAACCGAGTCTGGTGAAATGCAGGGTTATTTGGCTTATGACAATCAAAAGTTGGTGGCCTGGTGTGCGGCCGGCTCGGCGGAGTTTTATCCGGATTTTCCAGAGTCAAAAGAAAAATTAGCCAGAATTCTTTGTTTCGTTGTTGATCCGGAACACAGAGGGGTTGGCGTAAGTTCCAATTTGCTTGACTTCATCATTAAAGACTTCAAGCAACGGGGATTCCAAGCCGTGGAGGCCTATCCAAAGTATTCCGCTCCTGATTCAGCGCTTAGTTACCGCGGGACCCAAGGCATGTATCTCAAGCGCGGCTTCGAAACCGTTGGCCCGCTGAATGAGCACATGCTGGTTATGCGTAAGTACTTGGACTAACTCACAGCCTTCTTTCAGCCCCAAGCCTGTTCAATGTCAGTGCTTTGCTCTAGCATTGAAGCAACCCCAAGAAATCAGACCCAGACGTTTAGGTTTGATTTTTTTGGGTGATGATAACTAAATATGGGGATGATCGGTTTCGACAGTGCATGTGTAACTGGATGAAGCGGGTCGAGAATGTAGCGTCAACTCGTAAATGTCCGCTGCAAACTATAAGTGCTAAATCATCACGCACTGACTTCGCCCTAGCTGCTTAATAGCCCCTAGCCTGAAGTCCGTTAGACCAGATGTGATTTCGTTCTGGAGCCTAGCGTCATTTAGAAATCTTGCTTTGTAGTTTTGCCTTAGGGCTACAAGGGACTCAAACTAAGACTGGGCCCGTCGGTTATGTTGCTTCAAGCTAGCACCGGGGCCAAGTAGAACCTTATTGAAGCTACACCCGTAGAAGAGTCAGAAACTCTGCATTGGACGGGGGTTCAATTCCCCCCATCTCCACCATCCCATAGAAACAAGGCCTCCTAGAAATAGGGGGCCTTGTTTTGTTTGGTGGGTAGCATGAATTCATGACTACATTGACTGGCCGAGACAATTCCGCACTCTTAGTTATTGACGTTCAGAATGGCGTCGTTGAGGGTGCCTACAATCTTGATGCCGTTCTGAAAAACATCAATGCCGCAATCGCCAAAGCTCGTGAAGCCCATGTGCCTGTGATTTGGGTACAGCATTCTGACGAAGAACTTGAAATTGATTCGGAAACATGGCAGATTGTTCCTCAACTTAGCCCTTCTGAGGGCGAGCCAAACGTTCGAAAGATTTATCGCAGCTCATTTGAGGCTACTAATCTTGAATCTATTCTGCAGAGCCTCAAGGTAGGTCACCTATACATAACTGGCATGCAAACCAATAATTGCGTTCGCCACACCACACACTCTGCACAGGAGCGTGGCTACGATGTCACAGTTCTTTCTGATGCGCACAGCACAACCGGATATGACTGGAATGGCCACACGGTAGTTGCAAAAGATGTTGTTGATGAATTCAATGACAATTTTGGCGATAGGGATTTGCCGGGCAGATT
>JAHEGM010000077.1 GCA_024645105.1 Rhodoluna sp. | reverse complement strand
TGTTGAGATGATCACGACCGATGGATTCCTCTACCCAAACGAGGAGCTTGAGCGCCGTGGCCTGATGGCCCGCAAGGGATTCCCGGAGTCTTACGACCGCATGGGCCTGCTGCAGTTCATCGGTGATGTGAAAAGCGGTGCCAAAGAGGTTTCGGCGCCGGTTTACTCCCACCTGATTTATGACATCGTCGAGGGTCAGCGCCAGACAATCAAGAACCCCGATGTGCTTATCGTGGAAGGCCTGAACGTACTGCAGTCCCCTGGCCCTGGGCAATACGTAGCTTTGAGCGATTTCTTTGATTTCAAGATTTACGTGGATGCCGACACCAAGAATTTGACCCAGTGGTTCTTGGATCGCTTTGAGAAGCTTCGCGACACCGCGTTTACCAACCCGGCCTCTTATTTCCACCGATACGCCGAAATGCCTTATGAAAAGGCCTTGGCTAGGGCCAACGAGATTTGGTCAACAATCAACCTGCCGAACCTAATTGAGAACATCTTGCCTACCCGCTCTAGGGCTACCCTGGTGCTGCACAAGGGTGCCAAGCACGCGGTTGAGCGGGTTTTGCTGCGCAAGTTGTGACCTAAACGTAACCGTTTACAGGAAGCCCACCCCTGTTTAGGCGGTTGACTACGAGTGAGCCAACGTATGGGTATCGCCGAGAGCTAAGAATCTTGGCCCTGACGATGCAAACGATGACTTCTTTATAAGTACATCTATTGAGAGGCTTCAAATGAACACATTGTCTAATGCATTAGACAACGGACAATTTAACATTGTCTATAACATTTTGTCGCTGGGTCTAGCATCGATGCTATTCACTTCGATCTTCCTATTTGTGGCACGTGAGCGCGTATTGCCTCGCTACCGCATGGCAGTTATGGTTTCTGGCACAGTAACCGCAATTGCTGCTTACCACTACTTCCGTATGTTTGATAACTTCAACCACGCATTCGCAGGTATGGAAAACAACCCAGACGCATACAACGTTGGCTACCGCTACGTTGACTGGTTGCTAACTGTTCCATTGCTACTAGTTGAGCTAGTTGCAGTACTTGCACTTGCAAAGGCTGCTCAGAGCTCAATCTTGAACCGCTTGGTTCCTGCAGCTGCAGCAATGATCGTTCTTGGTTACCCTGGTGACGCAAAGCTAGACATCATGGGCATTGCTCCATCTGTCTGGGGTCTACTATCAACCATTCCTTTCCTATACATCCTGTACGTACTATTCATTGAACTTGGCAAGAGCTTGACCCGCCAGTCAGAGGCAGTACAGCGCAAGGTTAAGTTGCTTCGCTTGTTGCTAATCGCAACATGGGGCGTTTACCCAATCACCTTCATCTTGGCAATGGGTACACCAGCAGGTGGCGCATTCAACGCAAGCGAGTTCGTAGCTCGTGAAGTTGGATACAGCATCGCTGACGTACTAGCTAAGTGTCTATTTGGTCTAGTGATCTTCAGCATCGCTCGTATCAAGTCAGCAGAAGATGACAAGGAATTCGCTAAGGCAGAATTCAAAGACGCCTAAGCAATAACGATTCATCAACTCCAATAAAAAAATGGGCTCCCGGAAACGGGGGCCCATTTTTTTATGCAGAAATTTTTAGAGTGCGAGTTGCTTTTCAACTACGCGAGCGATGCGCTCTGCCCAAGACTGAGCGGTGCCTGCATCGGCAGCCTCAACCATCACGCGAACTAATGGTTCGGTACCTGATGCACGAAGAAGTACGCGGCCAGTTCCGTGTAGCTCTGCCTCTGCCTCTTGAACAGCTTGCTGAACCTCGGCATCGGTGTCTACGCGAGTTTTGTCTACACCTGGCACATTGATAAGCACCTGCGGGTAAATTTTCATCACCGATGCAAGCTCAGCCAAAGACTTTTTAGTGCGAGCCATCTCGGCACCGATTTTTAGGCCGGTCAAAATTCCGTCGCCGGTGGTTGCGTATTGCGCAAAAATTACGTGACCGGATTGCTCGCCGCCAAGTGTGTAGCCGCCGGCACGCATCTCTTCGAGAACGTAGCGGTCACCAACTCCGGTTTCAATCATGTTGATGTCGTGCTCTTTCATCGCGATGCGAAGACCAAGGTTTGACATCACAGTTGCCACCAAAGTGTTGCGCGCCAACTGGCCACGCTCCTTTAGTGACAGGGCAAGAATCGCCATGATTTGATCGCCATCGATGATGGCACCTGAAGCATCTACTGCAAGGCAGCGGTCTGCATCGCCGTCGTGAGCCACACCAAAATCAGCACCGTGCTCAAGCACAGCGGCCTGCAACGCAGACATGTGAGTTGAGCCGTAACCCTCGTTGATGTTGGTGCCGTCTGGCTCTGCACCAATCACGATTACCTTGGCGCCGGCATCGGTAAATACCTGGGGTGATACACCGGCTGCTGCGCCGTGCGCACAGTCAACCACAACAGTTAGGCCATCAAGACGGTGAGGCAGCGAACGCAACAGGTGCACGATGTAGCGATCTTCGGCATCTGCAAAACGCTGCACATGGCCAACTGATTCACCTAGTGGCGCCAGTGGAGTTGCCGACATTGCGGCTTCAATCTTGTCTTCAATTTCGTCGGCAAGTTTGTGACCACCGCGAGCGAAGAATTTAATTCCGTTGTCAGGTGCTGGGTTGTGCGATGCAGAAATCATTACGCCGAAGTCGGCATCTAGGTCGTCAGTTAGAAACGCGGTTGCCGGAGTTGGCAGAACACCTGCATCAAAAACATCAACGCCTGAACTTGCAAGTCCTGCGGAAATTGCTGCGGCTAAGAATTCACCAGAGATGCGTGGGTCACGACCGATAACTGCTTTGGGTTTAATTCCGCGAGCGCGGGCATCTTCACCAAGAACGATTGCTGCTGCTTGCGCAAGCTTGGTTGCAAGATCTGCCGTTAAATCACGATTGGCGAGACCTCGAACACCATCGGTGCCAAAGAGTCTCGCCATTTCGTGAGTCTTAGTTTTACGAAAATCGTAAGAAGAGTTGGATTAACGCTTCGAGAACTGTGAAGCCTTACGTGCCTTCTTAAGACCAGCCTTCTTGCGCTCGATAACACGAGGGTCGCGCTTTAGGAAGCCAGCCTTCTTTAGTGATGCACGGTTGTTGTCGCGGTCGATCTCGTTTAGTGCACGAGCAATACCTAGACGAAGCGCGCCTGCCTGACCAGCGATGCCACCACCGTGAATACGAGCAACAACGTCGTATGCATTCTTTAGATCAAGAACGGTGAATGGGTCGGTGATTAGCTGCTGGTGCAACTTGTTTGGGAAGTAGTCAGCTAGTTCGCGGCCGTTTACCTTGATTGCGCCGGTACCTGGCATGATGCGAACACGTGCAACAGCTTCCTTACGACGACCAAGGCCTGCGCCTGGAGTAGTAAGTGGGCCACGTGACTTAACTGGAGCAGCCTTAGCTGCTGGAGTCTCGGTGGTGTAGCTCTCTGGAGTGGTTTCTACGGTTTCTTTTGACACGTCAAATTCCTTACTGAGCTACCTGGTCGATGATGAAAGGCTTTGGCTGCTGTGCAGCGTGTGGGTGCTCTGCACCTGCGTAAACCTTAAGTTTGTTTAGCTGGGTTGCACCTAGCTTGTTGTGAGGAAGCATTCCCTTGATTGCCTTCTCTACAGCCTTCTCAGGTGACTTCTCTAGAAGCTCTGCATAAGTAGTAGCAGTCAAACCACCTGGGTAACCAGAGTGACGGTAAGCCTTCTTCTGCTTTAGCTTTGAACCGGTTAGAGCAACCTTCTCAGCGTTGATGATTACAACGAAATCACCGTTGTCCATGTGAGGAGCAAAGGTTGGCTTGTGCTTGCCGCGCAACAGTGCTGCTGCGTGGGTTGCTAGACGGCCGAGAACTACATCGGTGGCGTCGATGACTAGCCACTCGTTGCTCAGCTCGTGAGCCTTTGGAGAATAAGTACGCACGTTAAATTGCCTTCTACTTCTGTATCGGATTGAGATGAACCCGCAACTGAAGAAGAAACTTCAAGGGATTCAAGCTTTTTACATCGGCACTTACTGCCGATACCAAAGGTCAATACTAACCCGCTAACTGGGGCTAGGTCAAACCCTAGTTTTGAACTAGATCAGTCCTCAGACTCATCAAGAGTGCGCAGATTCTTGGCCATCTCGGCCTGTTCGGCGAGCTTGTCATCAGATGGGTAGCCAACCTCGATAAGGGTCAGGCCGTGCGGCGGCTGGACCTTGAAAGAGCCGATTCGGGAACGTTTTTCGAGGCGCTTGATAACGCCATCCGGGGTGGTTTTATGCTCCCCTGAGGCAATAAGTGCCCCCACGATGGCCCTAACCATGTTGTGGCAGAAGGCGTCGGCCAAAATCTCCACTTCGATGACGTTTCCGGCATCGGGGTTGCGCTTTACGGTCAGCTCACGCACCTCGCGGATGGTGGTTGCCCCCAGCTTTGGGCGGCAAAAAGAGGCGTAATCGTGCAGGCCAATAAGACCCAGGGCCGAGGCCTGCATCTGAACGAGGTCCAGCTCGTGCTTGATCCAAAGGGTCGAACGAGCCAAAAGTGGATTTTTTGGGGCCAGTTTGTCGGCGATTGTGTAGCGGTAGCGGCGGAAAGATGCCGAATAGCGGGCGTCGAACCCCGATGGAGCCAGGCTTACCTCATGAATGCGGATGTCCTGAGGTAGTAGGTCATTCAGACTCCCCATCATTCCGACGGTGCGACCAAGGCGCTTGAGCTGCTTTTCGGTGAGGTCAATGTGGACCACCTGGGCGGTGGCGTGGACACCGGCATCGGTTCGGCCGGCGACTCTCATATCAAAGGAGGTCTTGGATTTTCCGAAAACCGTGGTCAGAGCCTTTAGTAATTCGCCCTGGACCGTGCGTACCTTTTTTTGCGCAGCGAAGCCCCAGTAGTTGGTGCCATCGTAGGCAAGGTCAATCCGGTAACGAATAAACCCGTCAACCGATGGGTCGACGGGCTTATTCATAATTCTTTAGAGATAGAGAGGATTAAGCCTCTGGGGTCTCTTCAGCTGCAGGAGTTTCCTCTGTGCCAGCTGCTTCAGCTGCAGCAGCAACTTCTTCAACTGGAGCCTCAACTGCAGCGGCCGGAGCCTCAGCAACGGCTTCCGCAGCTGCTTCTACAGTTTCAACCGCAACTTCCTCAGCTACAACTTCTTCAACAACTGGAGCAGCAACAGCAGTTGCCTTTACAGCGTTTTCAAGCTTTGGCTTCTTGTTTACTGCCTTTGGGTTCACTGGCTCAAGAACAAGCTCGATAAGTGCCAAAGGAGCGTTGTCGCCCTTACGGAAACCTAGCTTGGTGATGCGAGTGTAACCACCCTGACGGTCTGCAACCTGAG
>JAHEGM010000072.1 GCA_024645105.1 Rhodoluna sp. | reverse complement strand
TACGACTTCGTTTCAGATGTCTCTAAATCTGGCGATGGTGACGGCAGGGATGAAGACCCAACAGATCCGGGTGATGGCGTTGGTTCTGACTTCAGTTCCTGGCATGGAACTCACGTTGCGGGAATCATCGCAGCAAAATCGGATAGCGCTGGCATTTCTGGCATCGCCCCAAATGTGAAAATTCAACCTATTCGTGTTCTAGGCACATTAGGGGAGGGCTCTTCACTAGATCTAGCACTTGCAATTCGTTGGGCAGCCGGCCAAGACATAAACGGTCTGGTAGCAGCTAACGAAACTCTTTCTGGGTTTCCGGTAAACAAAACTCCAGCAAAAGTAATCAATCTTTCGATGGCTGGGATTGGTTCTTGCCCGGGCTCGGTGCAGGCTGCGGTTGAGTATGCAATGGCCAAGGGCATAACCCTGGTTTCTGCAGCCGGCAATGGTGACGAAAACAATAACCCAATAGACAACTCGCGCGTATACCCAACAAACTGCTTAGGTCCAATTTCTGTTGGTGCCACCGGATTCACCGGAGACGCAGCTTTCTACTCAAACTTTGGAGTTGATTTGTCTGCTCCTGGCGGCGATCAGCGCAATGCGTCCGGAGCACCAGCTGGTTCTGGCGGCATGATTTACTCCACTTCAAATGCAGGTGTAATTGCAATTGGCGAACCTATCTACAAAGTTGAGCAGGGTACCAGCATGGCGGCACCTGTTGTTTCGGGCATAGTTGCGCTGATGTATTCGCTGAGGCCAAAGATTACCTCCACAGAAGTTTGGTCTGCGCTAAAGACTTCAGTTCAACCTTTTCCGACGGGTTCAATATGTGCAACCACACCTGGCCGCTGTGGTTTAGGTGCTATTAACGCGGCAGCCGCTCTTGAAGCCTTGATAGGCGTAACCGGCTAATTCGTTCATCTCAGTAGGCTTGGCCTATGAGTTTGAAACTTCATCGCGCTTGGATAGTCGCGGCAATCACATTTGTAACCTTGATTGCCGCCGCAGCTTTTAGATCAACAACTTCAATCATGTTTGAGCCACTCGAGCAAGAATTTGGTTGGACTAGATCACTCACCTCAAACGCCATTGCGCTCAACTTGATTGTTTACGGTCTAACCGCACCGTTCGCCGCAACACTTATGGAGCGATTCACAGTTAGAAAGGTTGCCGTCGCAGCTCTTTCTCTTGTGGCTATAGGAACCGGCCTAACCGTAGTTATGACAGAGGGCTGGCAACTAACTCTTTACTGGGGTGTCTTCGTAGGGCTTGGCACCGGTTGCCTAGCCTTGGTATTTGGTTCGCTAATTGCAAATCGTTGGTTTACCAAGCGCCGTGGACTAGTAACCGGAATTTTTTCGGCCGCCTATGCAACCGGGCAATTAATTTTTCTCCCGCTACTTTCCACCGTAGTTATGAACACGGGTTGGCGAGCCTCTTCACTTGTTGTTGCAGCATTCGCCGCTGCGATTATTCCGCTGTTTTTTATTGGATTCAAAAACTCTCCAGAGGAGGCAGGCACCACACCATACGGTGGCGAGTCAACAGAGCCAAAAGGTAAAGCTGCCCCGCGCACCGCAAGGGCCACCTTTGGCGTACTTATCTCTTCTTCTCGCCAGCCGGCTTTCTGGGTTTTGGCTGGAACGTTCTTTGTTTGTGGTTGGACTACCAACGGCTTAATCGGCGCTCACTTTATTCCTGCGGCACACGACCATGGCATGCCTATGGGTACAGCTGCGGGGTTGCTCGCGTTGGTTGGCATTTTTGATTTTGTGGGAACAATTCTTTCTGGCTGGCTAACAGACAGAGTCAATCCAATTTGGCTATTGATGTTTTACTACGGCCTAAGAGGCCTTGCTCTATTTACTGTGCCTTTCGTTCTCGGCCCAACGGTTGAGTTGCCACTGATGTTCTTCGTGATTTTCTATGGCCTTGACTGGATTGCCACGGTGCCGCCAACAATCGAACTGTGCCGTAAGTATTTTGGCCTGAACCAATCACCAACCGTCTACGGTTGGGTCTTTGCCTCCCACATGGTGGGTGCGGCAATTGCGGCTTCTTTCGCCGGTCTGATTCGCGAGGTTCAAGGCAGCTATTTCATTGCCTGGATAACGGCGGCTGTGCTTTGCCTATTGGCGGCGGCATCGGTATTGATCCTTAAAAGAATCAAGCCAGACTTAGCTTTGAGCTAGTCCGGCTTGTGCTTGTTCTACCTAGTAGAACTGGTGCGGAAGGTGGGACTTGAACCCACACGCCTCGCGGCGCTGGAACCTAAATCCAGTGCGTCTGCCAATTTCGCCACTCCCGCATGCCTGAATAGTCTAACTGGTCAAACCTGTGGATAAGTTCGGTTAGTTAGAAAAAATTGCAGAAAACTGGTGCTCTCAAGCAATCAGGGGGCAGCAATGAGCCTAAAGAACACGGCAAAGCTCGCTCGGCGAATCGCAATTCACGAGGGGGTATCTGCCGAGACGGCTATTCAGTTAGCCATTGATACCAATGTCGAAAGCGGCGGCTTAGATACTTCTGAAGAGCCGCAGCTGCGGTCCCATTTGCGCAATGAGCTTTTGTCTTTCGGTCAACTTCAGCAATTTATTGACGACCCCAGCATTGAAGAGATCTGGGTAAATTCGCCTACCGGCATCTACGTTGCCAAAGCCGGTATCGCCTCGCGAGCAAACCTGGTCTTGGCTGAACACGAAATTCAAATGATTGTGGAGCGAATGCTTCGCCCTACAGGTCGAAGGCTGGATAGATCAAGCCCTTTCGTTGATGCCTCTCTGCCAGATGGCTCTAGGTTGCATGTGGTAATTCCAGACATCACTAGGCGCCACTGGTCAGTCAACATTAGAAAATTTCCCCACGGAGTTCTAACGCTTAGCCAATTACAGGCATTAGGTTCAATAACTCCAAGGCAGCAAGAAATTCTAAGAACAGCAGTAAGTGAAAATAAGAACATCTTGGTCTCTGGCGCTACCCAAGCAGGTAAGACCACTTTGCTAAATGCGCTTCTAAACGAGTCTCCAGATCAGCAAAGAATCATATCTGTTGAAGAAACATTTGAAATTCAAGTATTAAAACCAGACTGGGTAGCTCTACAGACTAGACAGCCCAATTTAGAAGGCATAGGGGAGGTAACCCTAAGAAGATTAATCAAGGAAGCACTTCGCATGCGCCCAGATCGATTAGTTGTTGGTGAGGTGCGCGAAGCCGAAAGCTTAGATCTCTTGATAGCTCTAAATTCAGGCTTACCGGGAATCTGCACAATTCATGCAAATTCGGCAGACGACGCAATTGTGAAACTTTGCACTCTTCCGTTACTGGCTGGCCAGAACATTTCCAGAGATTTTGTTAATCCAACCGTTGGTTCATGTATAGATGTGGTTGTGCACTGTGAGCTTGGTGCAAACGGATTCCGCAGAGTGGCTGCCATCAAACAGGTTGCCTGGAACTTACAACTTAACCAATTAGAAGTTAGCGCTCTCGAATGAGATGGTTCAGATCTACCGTTGAAGGCGCAGGCCTGTCGCGCTTTGGTGCGCCTGCCGTGTTTGCGGCAATTGTATTAGTGTCTTTGATCTCTGGTTGGCTTACCGGATCGTTATTCAAAGTGGTTGCCTTGGGTTTCTTTGTGGGACTTGGGGTAATGGCATTCGCATTGGAGGCGCTGGCCGCATTGGCTAAGTCGCGTCGGCGAAACATCAACCGGCTGTGGCCCGAGGTTATTGATTCGATTTATTCCGCAGTTACAGCTGGCTTGTCGTTGGCAGATGCACTAGATGACCTTGCTCTTCGCGGGCCCCTGCGAATAAGAGACAGTTTTCTGAGGTTTTCGACCAGGCTCGATAACGGCTGGAACTTTAATCAAGCAATTGATGAAATCAAAGCCGAGTTCGGTGAGGCGCATGCAGACCGTCTTTGTGAAGTCTTGAGGCTCACAGCAGATCTAGGTTCAGAATCGCTGGCACTCACGCTCAAGCGTCAGTCTCAAAATTTGCGTGAGGAGTTAGCGGCTCTGGGTCAGATTGAGGCTAAACAGGGCTGGGTTCTAGGTACCGCAAAAATTGCGATTGCAGCTCCGTGGCTTGTGGTTGCCATGCTGTCTCTCAGATCAGAGAACGCCCAGGTTTACAACACGTTGCCCGGAATCTCAATTCTCTTACTGGGGTTTATAGTTTCAATTTTTGCTTATCGTCTGGTACAGCAACTGGCCGGATTGCCAACTTTTCCGAGGGTTTTTCAATGAGCGCAGAAATCCTCATCGCGTTGCTTCTGACTTTTGGTTTTTGGTTTCTGGTTAGGCAAAACTATCGCCGCAGCTCCCTAATTAAACGCATCACTCTGGTGGATGCATCTTCAGTCTCTTCAGGTCAAATTATCAACGGGCTCAAAGCGTCACTGCTAGACAAGAAATCAAAGAAACACACTCAGGCGCTTTTTGAATTAGGTGACTTTCTGGATCTTTTTTCTGTGGCGCTCTCATCAGGGGAGAGCGTATTTAATTCATTGGGCAGGGTCACGGTGCGCGCCCAGGGAGTATTAGCCGAAGAGTTCGGAGTCTTGCTGCGTGGTGTAGAGCTTGGTGAGTCATTACAAAACGAACTCGAGGCTCTCGCTAAACGAGTGCCACAGCACCAGGTGGTTGAAATGTGCAACAAGTTCATTCTTGCTCTGCAAAGAGGCACGCCGTTGTCTGAGATGCTGCAAAGCCAAGCTTTGACGGTGAGGCATGAAATTCGAAATCAAATATCAAAGCAAGCCGGAAAGAATGAGACTCGAATGCTAATTCCGCTGGTGTTTTTGATTCTGCCGGTGACTGTGCTGTTTGCAATCTACCCAAGCCTTCAACTGCTCAATTTTCAAACCCTATAGAAAGGAAAAAGATGAAAAAAGTTATTTCAGACGAATCAGGAGATGTTCCAGGCTGGGTCTTGATAACCCTTATGACAGCGGGCCTTGTGGTTTTGATGTGGTCAGTCGCCGGCCCAGCTCTAAAGGGCGTTTTTGAACAAGCGCTTTCCAAAGTTGCCGCTTTTTAGGGGCGTTCGCGGTTCGGCTGCGCTGGAGTTTGTCTTGGTCATCGTTCCCTTCTTACTGTCTGCCACATCGGTGATTGGTGTCTTTAGTGCTTCCTACGCGGTTAATGTGCTTCGAGATGGCGCAATTGAAGGGGCAAGGTTCGCGGCCCTCGCAGACCAATCAACCATCGATGGCTGTGAACGTTCCCGAGAGTTAATCACCAAAGCCCTGAAAATAACCTCTGGTCTCTCAGTTTGGTGTGAGCCTGTGGAATTCTCGTCAAACTCTTACGAGAAGGTCAGCGTTCAGCTAACTGTTCCTCTGTTTGGCCTTTTTTCGGGGCAAACAATTCTTAAGGCCCAGAGCAGTGCGCCTCGCGAAATTCAGTAGAGCGCTTAGCCAAGACAAGGGCTCGGCGATAATCGAGTTTCT
>JAHEGM010000062.1 GCA_024645105.1 Rhodoluna sp. | reverse complement strand
AACGTCGTACTTGGCGTCCCAGTATGACGAGTCAATCATTTTTACTTAACGATGCTTAGGCCAGTTGAAGCGGCTGCATCTTCTAGCCCGCCGCCATTTACTAGCTCACCTGTGAAGCCCAGATCTGCCATGATCACGATTGCCTGACCTGAGCGATTACCTGAACGGCAGTGCACAACGTAATCTGCACTCTTGTCTAGCTCAACAACCTTGTTTTGGAAGTCATCGGCCATAAAGTCAACAAACAGTGCGCCTTCAAGGTAGCCTTCTGAAATTTCATCCGGTGTTCGTACATCAAGAATTAGAGCCATGATTTTTGTCCTTTTTGATTTAGAAATTGGGATTAACCAATGATGTCAATTGCCTTCATGACATCAGCCTTGATTGCCACGCGCACTTCTTCTAGAACAGCTGCATCAACCGGTGAATCTACGGTGATAACAGAAAGGGCCTTGCCGCCCTTTTGCTGACGAGCAATCTGCATGGCAGCAATGTTGATGTTGGCATCGGCAAAAGCCTTGCCATAAACAGCAACGATTCCCGGGCGGTCTGCATAAACCATAAGAACTAGGTGCTCGGCAAGACCAAGCTCAACGTCGTAGCCATTGATGTTCACAATCTTCTGGTGCAACTTTGGACCAATTACTGTTCCAGAAACCGATGCGCTGGTGCCGTCGGCAAGCGTTGCCTTGATTGTGGTCACGTTGCGATACTCATCAGACTTTGCATCAACGGTTAGCTTCACATCAATGCCGCGCTGTTCTGCCATTAGTGGCGCGTTCACGTAAGAAACCTGCTCGGTAACTGCGTTCTGGAAGAAGCCCTTTAGGCCGGCAAGCTTCAGCACTGAAACATCGTGCGCTGCAATCTCGCCGCGTACTTCAACCTCAATAGCGGTGACGGAGCCACCAGAGATACCAAATAGAACCTGACCAAGTTTTTCTATCAGTGAGATGCCTGGCTTTACCGATGCGTCAATGTTGCCACCGGCAACGTTAACTGCATCTGGCACCAAATCTCCGGCGAGCGCCAAGCGAACTGACTTAGCAACAGAGATACCCGCCTTCTCTTGGGCTTCATCGGTTGATGCACCAAGGTGTGGAGTAACCAAAATATTTGAAAGACCAAGAAGCGGTGAGCCCTTTGGTGGCTCGTTGACGAACACGTCTAGTCCGGCACCTGCGATTTGGTTGGTGCTTAGTGCCTTGTATAGAGCATCTTCGTCAATAATTCCACCGCGTGAACAGTTAACAATGCGAAGGTTTGGCTTTGCGATCTTGAACTGAGCTTCACCAATCAAGCCGGTGGTCTCAGGGGTTTTAGGAATGTGAATGGTGATGAAGTCTGATTGCTTCATTACCTCTTCGAGCGAAGCAAGCTTTACGCCCATCTGCTCAGCGCGGGCTGGCGTTATGTACGGGTCATAACCAATTAGTTCAACACCAAAACCGGCAAGTCGTGCGGCTACAAGGCCACCAATGCGGCCAAGGCCAACGATACCTACGGTCTTTTCATAAAGCTCGGCACCGGTGAACTGTGAGCGCTTCCATTCGTCGCGCTTCAACGATGCGTTTGCATCTGGAATGTGACGAGCAAGTCCAAGCATCTGCGCAATCGCAAGCTCGGCAGCTGAAACCACGTTTGAGGTTGGTGCGTTAACCACCATCACACCTGCGGTGGTTGCGGCCTTGATGTCTACGTTGTCTAGACCCACACCGGCACGAGCAATAACTTTTAGCTGTGGTGCAGCTGCGATTGCTTCGGCATCTACCTGAGTTGCCGAGCGAACCAAGATTGCGTCAGCGGTGGCCAGTGCCTTGAGTAGCGCTGGGCGGTCTGTGCCGTCTACGTTTACAACTTCAAAGTCTGGGCCTAGGGCTTCAACGGTTGCAGGTGATAGCTCTTCGGCAATTAGTACGACTGGCTTCGACAATGGAAATCCTTGATTGGTGGGAGGTTTGGCCCGCGGCGACAGCGACGAGGAACTGCCTCAATTCTAGCCAAAAAGAAAAGACACCCCGGTCCCGGGTTAGCGGGTGGGGTGTCTTTCTTGATTACCAGTGCTTCAGCTTTAGCGGGCTGCAACACCTTCCTGGTAGTCGTCAGAGTTCTTGATCCATGAGAACAGCTTGCGCAGGGTGCGGCCTACAGCCTCAATTGGGTGTGCCTCGCCCTTGGCGCGTAGCGCTAGGAACTCAGGTGCGCCTGCGTCAACATCGGCAACGAAACGCTTTGCAAAGGTGCCGTCCTGGATATCGGTTAGAACCTCGCGCATACGCTCTTTAACCTCTGGGCCAATTACGCGTGGGCCTGAGATGTAGTCACCGTACTCAGCGGTGTCAGAAACTGACCAACGCTGCTTTGCGATTCCACCCTCGTACATTAGGTCAACGATTAGCTTCAACTCGTGTAGCACCTCGAAGTAAGCAACCTCTGGCTGGTAACCGGCCTCGGTTAGTGTCTCGAAACCGTACTGGATTAGCTGTGAAGCTCCACCACAAAGAACTGCCTGCTCACCAAATAGGTCAGTCTCGGTCTCTTCAGCGAAGGTGGTCTTGATGGTTCCCGCACGGGTACCACCGATTGCCTTTGAGTAAGAAAGACCAAGTTCAAATGCTGAACCGGTTGCGTTCTGGTGAACTGCAATAAGGTTTGGAACTCCACGGCCACCTTCGTACTCGCGGCGTACCAAGTGGCCTGGGCCCTTTGGTGCAACTAGGAATACGTCAACACCCTCAGGAGCGGTGATGTAACCAAAACGAATTGCGAAACCGTGACCGAATACAAGTGCCTTACCTGCAGTTAGGTTTGGCTCGATGTCCTGGTTGTAAAGATCGCGCTGGCGTGGGTCTGGTGCAAGCACCACGATCACGTCTGCCCATGCTGAAGCTTCAGCTGGGGTTAGCACCTTTAGGCCGGCAGCTTCTGCCTTTGCCTTTGACTTTGAAGTTGCAGGAAGACCAACAACTACATCCACGCCTGAATCCTTCAGGTTTAGTGAGTGAGCGTGACCCTGTGAACCGTAGCCAAGCACTGCAACTTTGCGACCCTGAATGATCGAAAGGTCTGCATCCTTGTCGTAAAAGATTTCAGCCAATTTGTTTCTCCTATTTGTTTTGGTAAAGCGTGTTGTTTTTTAAGTTGTTTACTTTAGAACTTTTTCGGTAATTGACTTTGAGCCTCGACCCATTGCCAGAACACCTGATTGAACCAATTCCTTGATACCGAATGGCTCTAGAACCTTGATGAAGGCCGCGCATTTGGCAGTGTCGCCAGTGACCTCAATGATTAGTGCATCGCTCACAACGTCGATAACGCGTGCACGGAATAAGGTTACTGCCTCGAGCACCGCTGAGCGAGTTGAGGCATCGGTTCGCACCTTAATCAGCATATGATCGCGCTGCACGGCCTGGTCTGCCTCTAGCTCAACAACCTTGATCACGTTGATTAGCTTGTTCAGCTGCTTGGTTACCTGCTCTAGCGGGGCGCCTTCAACTCCAACCACAACAGTGATTCTTGAGAGACCCTCTACCTCGGTGGTACCCACGGCCAAAGACTCAATGTTGAATCCACGTCTTGCAAAAAGCGCGGCAACGCGAGTCAAAATACCTGGCTTGTCTTCAACCAGCAGTGAAAGTACGTGTCTAGACATCTTTACTCCACCCCATCCCAGATTGGCGCCGCGTCGCGAGCGTACTGAACTTCGTCATTTGAAAGACCGGCTGCAACCATTGGCCACACCATTGCATCTCGGCTAACGATGAAGTCAATAACCACCGGACGGTCGTTGGTTTCAATTGCAAGCTTGATTGCCTTATCTATGTCTTCTTCTTTTTCAACACGGATAGCAAGGCAACCGTAGGCTTCAGCAAGCTTCACGAAGTCTGGAATCATCAGTGCATCTGTGCCGGTGTGCAGATCTGTGTTTGAGTAGCGCTCGTTGTAGAACAGTGTCTGCCACTGACGCACCATGCCAAGCGAAGAGTTGTTGATGATTGCAACCTTGATTGGAATGTTGTTGATCGCACAGGTAGCAAGCTCTTGGTTGGTCATCTGGAAGCAACCGTCGCCATCAATTGCCCAAACCAACCGATCCGGTTGACCAACTTTGGCGCCCATCGCAGCAGGAACCGAGTAACCCATGGTTCCAGCGCCACCAGAGTTCAGCCAAGAGTTTGGGCGCTCGTACTTGATGAACTGCGCGCTCCACATTTGGTGCTGACCAACGCCGGCCGCAAAAATTGCCTCTGGGCCAGAAAGCTCACCAATACGCTCGATAACTAGTTGCGGTGAAAGCTTTCCGTCATCAGCCTTGGTGTAACCAAGTGGATAGCGATTAACCAGGCCGTCGATGAAACTCCACCACTCGGCGATGTCAATCTTGTTTGCTTTCATTGCGGCAGGAAGCTCGGCGTTTAGCTCGGTGATTACTTCTTTGGCGTCGCCAACAATTGGCACATCTGCAAAACGAATCTTGCCGATTTCTGCCGGATCAATGTCAACGTGAATAACCTTGGCGCCCGGCGCAAAGCTCTTGACGTCTCCGGTTACGCGGTCATCGAAGCGTGCGCCCAAGGTGATTAGCAAGTCACTCTTTTGCAGCGCGGTAACCGCAGGAACGGTTCCGTGCATACCCGGCATACCTAGGTTTTGCTTGTGTGAATCTGGAAATGCGCCGCGTGCCATCAAAGTGGTAACTACCGGAGCACCAATTAGCTCGGCTAGCTTCAGTAATTCTTTGTGAGCACCCGCGCGAACCACACCTCCACCTACGTAAAGCACTGGCTTCTTGGCCTCAACAATCATTTGAGCCGCTGCCTGAATTTGCTTGCCGTGCGGCTTGGTCACTGGCTTGTAACCAGGTAGGTCAACCTTTGGTGGCCAAACAAATTCGGCGAGACCTTGCTGCGCGTCTTTGGTGATGTCAACCAGAACCGGACCTGGGCGGCCGGTGGTTGCAATCATTACCGCAGCTGCGATGGTCTCTGGAATATCAGAGGCCTTGGTTACCAAGAATGAGTGCTTGGTAATCGGCATGGTGATACCAACAATGTCTGCTTCTTGAAATGCATCAGTACCAATTAGCTTTGAGCCAACCTGACCGGTAATGGCAAGAAGAGGAACAGAGTCCATGTAGGCATCTGCAATTGCAGTAACCAAGTTGGTTGCACCTGGGCCTGAGGTTGCGATGCAAACTCCAAGGCGACCAGAAGCAGATGCGTAACCTTCAGCAGCGTGACCGGCACCCTGCTCGTGACGCACCAAGATGTGACGGATTTTCTTTGAATCCATTAGTGGGTCGTAGGTTGGCAAAATTGCGCCACCCGGCAAACCAAAAACGTGCTCAATACCAAGCATCTCCAAACTGCGAATAATCGCAGCGGCGCCGGTTAGAACTTCGTTAGACATTTAATTCTTTCCTCGTTAGCTGTGCGTGAATCAATCCTGAGATTGATTTGGAAGCGAATTAGCCGCAGTACGCGCCCTCTGCTGCAGAGTGCACGAGCTTGGCATATTTCGCGAGAACGCCTCGGGTATAGCGCGGTGGAAGGGGCTGCCAATTTTGCTTGCGGGCAGCCAACTCTTCAGGCTCAACGAGTAGTTCGAGCGATCGAGAAGCGATGT
>JAHEGM010000006.1 GCA_024645105.1 Rhodoluna sp. | reverse complement strand
TTGGCAAGCGTACCCTTGCCGTGAAGCTTGGTCTACAAAAAGCCAAGGCACTGTACTTTGTGATGCTGTGGGCTCCGTTGGCAATGCTTTTGCCATACCCGCTGATTTACCCGGCCACAATATTTGCCTGGGTTGCCTTGCTCTTTGTTTTGCCTGCCACGCTCATTGTTCGTAAACCGCAGGGCCCTAAAGACCTGATTCTGGCCTTGAAGATCACCAGCCTTGCCTCACTTGTCTTTGCGCTGGCGTTTGGCTTTGGCTTGGCGCCAATGGGTTTTAGCAGCTAGAGCTTAGTTGACGGGTCTTCTGCGGCCCCATCTTCAGAAGCGGTGTCTTTATCGGTTTTGGTCTTAGAGAACTTATAGATGGCCTCAGATACCGCTGCGCGCTGCTTGTTGAAGAAAATAAGCGAAACGGCAAGGGAAACCACGGCCGCAATCACGGCTGAAAAGAACGGGTCAAAGCCCAGGGCCAGCATCAGGGCCAAAATTGCAGCAAATAGGCCAACACGAATAGAGATGTAAAGGATCCATGGGTTCTTCATGGAATAAGTCTAAGTTTCACGATGGTTAGAGTTAACACATGAAGTGGTTCATATTTGCAATTATTGCTGCGGCAATCCTGGTGATTTTTGGCGCCGTCTACGGCATCAGCTATCTGGTCAATAAGCGCAAGCAGCCTAAGTACAAAACCACCGCCCCCGACGATGACCCAAAATTCTTGCGCGATCTTGCCGAGAAGCTAAAAGAGCAACCGGACCCAAAGCCAAAAGACACCGATACTTCTGCCGGTGCTACCGGTGACGGCAGCGCCGAAGGTGATGGCACTGCCCAGGGTGAAGATGAGCCAAAGTAGCTCACCAGCCCAAGCATTTGCCGCCACACTTTTGGCAGCTTTTGCAAAGGCAGGGGTTAGAAACTTCTTTTTGGCACCCGGTGCCAGATCTCAAGCTCTGGCAATCGCGGCCGGGCAACTTGCTGACGCTAAAAAAATAGATTTGCACGTGCGCCTTGATGAGCGAAGCATGGCGTTTACCGCTTTGGGTGCAGCACTTGCATCGGGTGAGCCTTCTGTGGTTATCACCACCTCTGGAACCGCGGTTGCCAACCTGCACCCAGCAGTTCTTGAAGCACACCACTCTGGCGTGCCACTAATTCTTTTGACAGCTGATCGCCCGCATGAGCTTCGTGGGGTAGGTGCAAATCAAACTACAAATCAGTTGAACATTTTTAATGACGCGGTGCGCGAGTGCGTTGACGTGCCCGCACCAAATGGCAACGATGGCGAATCTCGTGAGGCAGTGGAACTTGCAGTAAATGCAATTGCGGTTGCCATGGGTTACGACGGAGACCAGCCTGGACCGGTTCAATTAAACCTGGCATTTCGCGAGCCACTTTCGGCAAGTTCGCCAAATGCTGCTGAGCTAAATCCAATTCTTTCAATGCCCGATATTTTTGAGCCGCACCCAGAGTTTGCGGTTTTATCTTCAGAACTACCAACAGTGGTGATGGCAGGTGCCGGTGCAGGCGCAGATGCCGTAGAACTTGCTGAGGCATTTGGTTGGCCGTTGCTTGCCGAACCTTCATCTGGTGCTCGCATGGGTGCAAACGCAATTATTGGCTACCGCAGAATTCTTGAGGGTAGCGAACTGGCAAGTGAAATTCGCCGAGTAGTTGTCTACGGAAAACCAACCTTGGGCCGAGCCGCAATTAAGTTGCTGTTCAACGAAGAGGTGGAAGTAGTTGTAATCAAAAGCAAGGTCATGGGTCACTTTGATGTCTCAAGGCGCGCCACAAAAGTTGTAGACGAAATAACAGTTGACGATGAAGTTGATTTTGAATGGCTAGAGCGCTGGCGAAAAGCCGATGCAGATCATGCTGCTGCAGAGTCTGCAGCACTTGATCGCCGCAGTTTGGTTGATGCGATTTGGTCGGCAACTAACGATGCCGATCAATTGGTCTTAGGTGCATCTCGTTTGATTCGCGAGGCAGATGCCTGGGCGCCGGCCAAGGCTATTCGGGTATTTTCAAACCGCGGGCTAGCGGGCATTGATGGCACCGTGGCTACCGCCACCGGGGTTGCGCTAATTGAACGTGAGGGCACAACCCGAGCTCTGATGGGTGATCTAACCCTGCTGCACGACGCTTCATCGCTGGTGATTGACCCAGCCGATGGCGAACTAAATATTCAGGTAGTAGTTGGTAACGACGGCGGAGGAACGATTTTTGCGGGTCTCGAGATGGCCTGGCAGCTTGAGCCAAAGACTTTTGAAAAGCTATTCACCACTCCGCAGCAGGTTGACCTTTGGCACCTAGCCCAGGCCTATGGCTGGAGCTACATTCGAGTCGAAGACCGCGCCGAATTAGGTGCCGCGCTAAAAACTACCGGCCGCGTTTTGGTTGATGTTCGTTTGAACTAAAACTCAAGAAAGCGCTTCGCGAATTGGGCGAAACTTAAGTTCTGTTTCTGCAAGTTCTGCCTCTGGTTCTGATTCGGCAACTATTCCACCGCCGGCAAAGGCGCGAATTGAAGCGTTTTCAATTTGCGCTCCGCGCAATGCAATCGCCCACTCTCCGTCGCCGTCGGCACCAATCCAACCAACCGGACCGGCGTAGCGGCCGCGATCGTTTGATTCAAGCTCGCGAATAATTTCTTGAGCAACGTTGGTTGGTGTGCCAGCAACCGCAGCGGTGGGGTGCAGTGCCGATGCGATATCAAGCACCGAGGCATCATCGCGCAGCACTCCGTGCACGTCACTAGCAAGATGCCAAACGTTTGGCAAAGCCAAACTAAACGGAATTGGATCCGCATCTACGTGAGTGCAAAACGGGGTCAGTGATTTCACTAGTGAATCAACCGCAAAGGCGTGCTCTGAAGTGTTCTTAGATGATTCGGCAAGCGCAACTGAAATTGCTTGGTCAACTCCAGGGTCAGTTCCGCGCCCTGCGGTGCCGGCAAGAACTCTTGCCGAGACTTGGCCGTGAGAGACGCGAACCAAAAGTTCTGGAGAGGCGCCAAACATTCCATCAACCGAGTAAACCCAGCAGGTTGGATATTGTTCGGCAAGTTTTTTCAACACCGTGCGCAAATCAAACTCTGCCGGAAGCTGGGCTTGAATATCTCTAGAAATCACAACTTTTTCAACTACGCCTGAACTAATTCGCGCTACCCCTTCGGTAACCAGTTGCTTGTACCTATCGGCCGAGACATTTCCGCTTTCAAAAGTTACGGCCGGGTTGACTGAATAATTTTGCACTACTGACCAGAAATCGGTGTGTGTAGAACTATCTGGCTCTTCAGCATTTTGAATTGTGGTTAGCCAAACTCGGCCATCTCGTGAACCCAGAATTACCTTCGGCACAATCAGCACGCTCTTTGCAGCACTTAAGTCAGAAAAAGCAAAGGTGCCAAATGCCACGAGGCCGGTTCCAGGAAGCTGAACGGTATCGGTGCTTTGAGAATCGGCAACCAAGTTGCGCCACTTTGCCGCAAGGTCTGCGACTCGGCCAGATGAAAGAGTGCTCTCGAGGCGAGCCGCCTCTCCCCAGCCAACAATGCCATCTCCGCCGCGAATAAAGGTGAGTGGGTTTTCAGGCAGCTGATTCAAAAGGGCAAAGGCAGAGATGTTCAATTCACGGGTGGTGAGAGTCAGCTTCATGCCCCTCACCTTTCTGAGTGTTATCTGTGAACCTCCACACGGGCCTCGGAGGCCTTGGCGGTCGCGGGTAATCTGAAGTTGCCGCTTCAAAAAGCCTAAACCCGCCAAGGAGATCCAGAATGCGAAAGTCAGCTCCCGTAGCTTTCTTGCTCTCTGGATTTCTTGTTTTTGGCGCAGTAGCCTTCTCGGCCCCTGCCTATGCCGACGACGATGAAGACGAAGAAACCTCAGAGGTTGTTGAGAGCCCGTCTCCTTTGCAGCCCAAGCACAAAAAGGGCGAAGAAAAGCGTAAAGAGCTTCAAGAGAAGTACGGCAAGCAGGGCAGGTTATCGGTTCCGCCTTTGATTATTCGCCCAAAGCGCGATAACGATGACCTAGAGGAATCTTCAGAAGTTGAAGACGGCGACGAGGCTCAGAGCACGCAGAGCGTGACACCTGACGCCCCGGTAACTGGGGCCGGCGCCAAAGTTTTGGGCGGCCAGAGTGCGGCAGATTCGCCTAGTTCACTTGGTATTGCCAGCACTAACTTCATTGCGATTAATCCAATGACGGCCGCTGACGGGGCAGCAGGAGGCACTGGGCGTGCAGTGAACCCTCAGCAGAACACCCCAATTGACATCAGCAAGGTGCGATTCACCAGGAAGACCCCGGCCGAGGTATTTATTCAGGCCTCGCAGGTTGGCCTGTATGCCATGGCAGCCGGTGCGATTGTGCTTGGTTTGATCGCCGCATCACGCGCGATTCGCCGCAAGTAGACTTGTTGGGTGAGTAAAGCCAATCTAGACAAACAGCCGGCAGAAGTAGCCGCAATGTTCGATGAAGTGGCACCAACCTACGACCTCACCAATGCTCTGCTCTCATTTGGGCAAGATCGCCGCTGGCGCAAGATTGTGCGCAAAGCCGTAGACCCAAGAAGTGGTCAAAAGATTCTTGATTTAGCTGCCGGCACCGGGGCTTCATCTGTCGCTTTTTTGAAGCCCGGCGTATCAGTTGTGGCCGGAGATTTCTCTGAGGGCATGTTGGCCGTGGGCCGCAAGCGTCACCCAGAAATTGAGTTTGTTTTCGCCGATGCAACCAAGTTGCCATTTGCCGATGCCGAATTTGATGCCTGCACAATTTCTTTTGGTCTGCGAAATGTGGTTGATGTGCCTAAGGCGCTCGCCGAAATGTTTAGGGTGACCAAACCTGGCGGCCGAATTGTGATCTGTGAATTTTCAAAGGTGACCAGTCGTTGGTTTGCACCGTTCTACAACTTTTACCTGAACAAGGTGTTGCCGGCTTTCTCACGATTGGGAAGCAAGACTCCTGAGGCGTACACCTACCTTTCAGAATCAATATTGGCCTGGCCAAACCAGCATGAGTTGAAACTAAAGATTGAAAAGGCTGGCTACACAAATGTTTCGTTTCAGAACCTGACCTTTGGAATTGTTGCCGTGCACGTAGGCCACAAGGCGGCAGCAAAGTGAGCCCAATTGCACTTCCTCGTCAGCTAAAGAAAGTCTCTGATCGTGTCCTGCTAAAGGCACTTGAGTCAGGCCTAGAAATTGTTGAGACTAACCTGCTAACCGCAACCCAGCACGCAGACAAAATTGCCGGCGCCTCGGCAAGACACTTGGTTGCTGCCGGCGGTAAGCGTGTGCGACCAACCTTGGTTCTACTTTCTGCGCAATTTGGCGACCCAAAAAAACAAGAGGTTATTGACGCTGCCGTCGTGGTTGAGCTAACTCACCTGGCAACCCTGTATCACGACGACGTGATGGATGACGCTCCTACGCGTCGCGGTGTGCCAACGGCGCAAATGATTTGGGGCAACTCAATTGCCATTCTGACCGGTGATCTTTTGTTTGCCCGCGCCTCACAGGTTGGCTCACACCTAGGTGAAGAGTCACTAAAGCTTCAGGCAGATACCTTCGAACGTCTTTGCCTTGGCCAGCTTCACGAAACTATTGGGCCCAGCGAATCAGACGATGCAATTTCGCATTACATTCAAGTGATGGCCGATAAGACCGGCTCACTTATTGCGGCTTCTGCTCAACTTGGAATTATGCTTTCTGGTGCTCCGCGTGAATACATGGAGCCAATGCGCGAATACGGTGAAAAAGTTGGTGTTGCCTTCCAGCTGATTGATGACGTAATTGATATTTCAGAAGCCGGCCCATCGGGTAAAACTCCTGGCACAGATCTTCGTGCCGGCGTGCCAACCTTGCCTGTTCTTTTGCTTCGCAAGGCCGCGGGCGATGGTGACATCGAGGCAATCTCACTTTTGGCTTTAATTGACGGCGGCCTGAACGATGACGCTCGTTTGCAAGAAGCGCTGGTACGTCTGCGCAGTCACCCGGTGGCAAACCTTGCCTATCTAGAGGCTAAGCGCTGGGCTGATGAGGCCGTGATTGCTATCAAAGATCTTCCAGAGGGTTCAGTAAAAAATGCGCTTGAGCAATTTGCTCAGGCAGTTGTAGATCGCACCAACTAAGGGTTCTTTGATGGCACTAACACAAGCGCGCGCAACCGAGGCGAGAAACGCAATTACTGCGATTTTCTTTATTCAGGGGATTGTTGGCGTAACTCAGATTCCTAGAATTCCTGAGCTAATCGAGCAGGTGGGCGCCAACTTTGGTGTGTGGGGTTTAATCACCGGTCTTTCAGGACTCGGCGGAATGCTTGGTCTTCTTTTTACATCACCGTTGATTGCCCGCTTTGGAACTCGTAACGTAACCATCGTTGGTGGAGTTGGTCAGGCTCTGATGACCACAGCGCTAATTTTTGCTCATGACCCTATGGCATTTTTGATTTTTAGCGCGCTGGGTGCACTGAGCGGAAGCACGCTAAACATTGCAATCAACTCGCAGTCTGTTGCTTTGCAGAAGGCCATGAATAGGGTGATCATTGGCCGCTTTCACGCAGCCTGGAGTATTGGTGCAACTATCTCTGCCGTACTAAGCGGAATTCTGGCAACCTTCATGCCGCTCTGGATTCACCTGCTTCTGATCCCAGGTCTTGGCTCAATTGCTCTAATTATTTTTGGCCGCGGTTTGCTAATTGCAAAAGAAGATGGTCACGGTTCAGGTCAGGTCGCTGCCAAGAAGTCATCATTCCTGAAAATGCCTGGCCAGGTTTGGTTGCTTTCGGCCGGATTATTTGCCGGGGTATTTGGTGAGCTTGCCATGATGGACTGGTCGGCGGTTTATTCAAAGACAGTTTTGATGCTTGACGCTGGCCGCGGCGCTATTCCTTACGCGGCATTCTCAGCAGCCATGATTCTTGGCAGACTCTCAATCAACAAGCTTGGAAATAAGTGGCACATCAGTTCTGTGGCGAGAGTTGGCGCCTGGCTTGCCGGCGGTTCACTTGCCCTTGGAATTTTCTTTAGTTCAACTTTGGCAAACACAAACCAAGATCTTGCCTTGGTTCTGGTTGTAGTTTTCTTCTTTATTGCCGGCCTAGGCAGCGCACCACTGGTGCCATCATTCTTTAGCGCGGCAGGTTATGTAAAAGGTTTGAATACTGCCCAGGTACTTGCTCGAATGAGTTTCATGAACTCAATCGCGGTTATGGGAGCTAAGTACCTTATGGGTGCGCTTGCTTTGAATGTTGGTTTAGCGCTGGCGTTTGTGTTTCCAATTTTGACCTGCCTGTTGGCCGGTGTGATTGCGGGTGCAGTGGCAAAGCGTGCCAAGGTTGGCGATGCAATGGCAGCGGCTTATCCGGCTACCGGCGCAATGGCTATTGCCGAAGACTAACGGAAGTTTGTGAATTGAAGATCTACTTCTAGGTCTTTGCCTTTTAGCAGGGCCATAGTTTCTTGCAGGTCATCGCGGCTCTTGCTTTGAACGCGAAGCTCATCGCCTTGAATCTGGCACTTCACGCTCTTTGGGCCTTCTTCGCGAATAATCTTTGAAATCTTTTTGGCGTTCTCTTGGTCGATTCCGTTTTTCAGCTCGCCCTCAATGCGGTATTCCTTGCCTGAAGGGAAAGGCTTGCCATCAACAAAACTCTTCAGCGAGATGCCGCGCTTGACCAGCTTTGACTGGAACACGTCTAGCACTGCCTTCACGCGTTCTTCGCTAGAGGCCTTCATCAGGATCTTCTCGCCAGACCAATCAATTTCGGCGCCTACGCCCTTGAAGTCATAACGTGACTCAATTTCTTTTTGAGCCTGCATCAAGGCGTTGTTCGCTTCTTGCTTGTCTACTTTGCTTACGATATCGAATGTTGAATCAGCCATGCGCCCAGTTTACTTAGGTAAAAGCCTCAATGCGGTTAGCGAACACCTGTGGCAGGGCGGGCGGTGCTTGAGCGAATTATCAAATCCACGGGCCAGTCTGTCTCTTCTTCAACGTTCACGTGTGATTCAAGAGTTGGGTCAAGTAAAAGCTCTAGCAAAATCTTGGTCGCAAAAGTTCCTTGTTCGCGCACACGCTGATCCAAGGTAGTCAGGCCAAAGAAATCTGACATGTCGTGGTTGTCAATTCCAATTACCGATACATCCTGCGGAACGCGAAGGCCAAGATCGCGAGCAGCCATGATTGCGCCAAAGCCCATTTCATCTGAATTACAAAAGATTGCGGTGGGAGCATTCTTTGGATCACCAAGCATTTGCTTGGCCACCTTGTAGGCGCCGGGGGATGTGTAGTCAGTTTCGCCCAGCCAGTTTTTACGAATCTCGATGCCGGCATCGTGCATGGCATCTAGGTATCCGGCGTGACGTTTATTGGCCTGATTAAATTCGCGGTCAGATCCTTCTGGTCCGCTGATGTTTGCAATTCTGGTATGGCCCAAAGAAATCAGGTGCTCTGTTGCCAGCTTGCCCGCATCGTGGTCGTTCATCGCCAAGCTTCTTGCGCCGTGAACCTGGCCACCAATGGCGATGATTGGTTTCTTCATTTTGTTTAACTGTTCAAGTTCTTCTTCGTTGGGGTGAACCGCAACTGTTAGCACCGCGTCAACTCGCTGCCTAAGCAAGAACTCGTTGAAAATTTTGCCGCGCTGCTCTTCTCCACCGCTCAAGTTATAAAGAGTGAGGTCGTAGCCGTTTTCAATCAGGGTTGATTCAATTGCTTCGAGAGCCGCCGAGAAAAACCAGCGGTCAACGTATGGCATGACAACACCAATGTTGCGATTGCGGCCGGTGGCCAGGGTGTAGGCGGAGTGTGAGGCAACGTAGCCAAGTTCAAGGGCTGCCGCTTCTACTTTGGCGCGAGATTTATCGGAGACCACATCTTTGCCGCTGAGCGCGCGAGAGACGGTTGCAGTTGAGACTCCTGCAAGTCTTGCAACGTCTTCGATGCCGGCCATGTAAATTCCTGTAAATCTGTGGATAAGAATGTAAATCTTTTACAAACCTATGCCCAAAGCGGGCTTCAGGGAAATCTCGATTTCTAACCTGTGCATAATTCGGCTAAACTTTCAACGCACCTCCGTTCGGCTGATTACAGGCGGCCGGAAGTGCATCTGGCTAGTTACCCAAGTGGCCAAAGGGAACTGACTGTAAATCAGCTGGCTCAGCCTTCGGGGGTTCGAATCCCTCACTAGCCACAGAAACCAAAAACCCGCCCATGAGGGCGGGTTTTTGCGTTTGCAGGAGGGGGCTTGCAGCCTAGAGGATCACCCCAGAGAACCAGGCAAGAAAAGGTATTCCCACAAATAGGTTCATCGGAAAGGTGATGCCCAAACTGGTGGTGATGTAAAGACCTGGTTTTGCATCGGGTAATGAAAGTTTTACAGCCGCCGGGGCAGCAATGTAAGAAGCACTGGCGCAGAGCAAACCAAAGACCACCGAGCCACCCTGACTGATGCCAATTGCCTGGGCAATAATCACGCCCATGGCCCCTGAGGCAAGCGGAAAAGCCAGTGCAAATGCCAGCAAACCATAACCTGCCTTGCGAGCATCTTTCACACTCTTGCCCGCCTGAATTCCAAGCTGCAGCAAAAACACGGTGAGCATGCCAGTGAAGATCTCGCCAAAGAACGGCTCCACTTTTGCATAGCCGGCCTGGCCAGTCGCCAAACCAATCAGAATTCCGCCAATCAGCAGAATCACAGATTTAGAAGTGAAAACTTCGTTGAGGGCAGTGCCAAGTGCGCCGCCGGTTGCTGAGCGTTTAGCCAGCAGAATTCCCACGATGATTCCAGGCACCTCCATCACGGCAAGAAGTGACGGCATGTAGCCCTCGACCGCAAGATTTGCGTTCTCAAGAAAAACCAGACCGGCGGTGAAGGTGACCAGCGAGGTTGATCCGTAGTGGGCAGCCAAGGCACCGCGATTTATTTTGTCGAGCGGGGTGAGAATACGCAGGACATAAAAAACGGCAATTGGAATTAGGCAGCCAACACCGATGGAAACCAGAACCGGAAACCAAACCTCTTCGGCCGGGGTCATGCTTAGTGAGACTCCGCCCTTGATGCCGATCGCTAGCAACAGGTAGATGGAAAGGAAGTCGAATATCTGCCCAGGTATTTGCAACTGGCTTTTCACCAGCACCAGCGATAGCCCAAGAATAAAGGCCAGTACCGGCGGGGAGGTTAGGTTGGCTAGGGCCAGCTGAATTGAGTCCATGTTTTTCCTTTGCGGCGGAACTTGACAGGAACGATAATACAGGAAATACTATTCCGTAATTACATTTCACCTACGAAACGGAACAAATTGAACGTCGAACTCTGGATGTGGTTATCGGTTATTGGCCTCATTGTGGCCATGCTGCTCATTGATCTTTTTGCTCACCGCAAGGCGCACGAGATTGCGGTCAAGGAAGCTGCCGCGTGGTCACTATTTTGGGTGTTCACCGGAGTGGCCTTTGGTGCTTTGGTTTGGACTCAGTTTGGCGCAGAGTTTGGCCAGCAGTATTTCGCTGGCTTCCTAATTGAGAAATCACTTGCGGTAGACAACGTATTTATTTGGGCGATTATTTTCACCAGTTTCGCGGTGCCAAAGAAATACCAACACAGGGTTTTGTTCCTGGGTGTGCTTGGAGCATTGGTGTTCAGAGGCATATTCATCGCCGCAGGTGCTGAAATTATCAAGAACTTTGCCTGGGTGCTTTACGTATTCGCAGCGTTCTTGATCTTCACCGGTATTCAAATGCTGCGCAAGCGAGCACAGCACGACGACCCATCGAAGTCGGCGTTCTACCAATGGTTCTCAAGAATTGTTCCTTCAACCAACGAGTACCACGGCCAGAAGCTAACGGTTCGCATCAACGGCAAGTTGCTGGCAACCCCACTGCTTATGGTTCTGGTTCTGATTGAATTCACCGACATCATTTTTGCGGTTGACTCTATTCCGGCAATTTTTGCGGTCACTTCAGAACCGTTCCTGGTCTTCACTGCAAATGCATTTGCCATCTTGGGGCTAAGGGCAATGTACTTCTTGCTAGCCGACATGATGCACCGATTCATCTACCTCAAGCTGGGATTAGCGCTGGTGCTGATTTGGGTTGGTATAAAGATGGCGCTACACGACATCGTGAAGATTCCAACCGGAATTTCCCTTGGAGTGATTATTGCGATTTTGGCCGTGGCAATTATCGCCAGCTTCCGCGCTACCAAATCACTCGAGGATAAAGAAAAAGCCGCCATCAAGTAGGAGAATAGTTGCATGGCCAACTGGACTTTCTTGACTCATCACGGGCACGTTTTGGTTGCCCTGGTTCAAGACCCTGAGCTAACCATTGATCAGATTTCGGCCAAGGTTGGCATCACCTCTAGGTCAACTGCGGGCATCCTCAACGATTTGGTTGAGGCGGGCTACGTAGTGAAAGAAAAGGTTGGCCGCAACAACTCCTATACGGTGAACGGCCAGAATCCCCTGCGCCACCCGCTCAACGAAAAGGCCAATGTCGCCGATCTGCTGGCACTTTTCAAGTAAAAAGTCCCAATTTGCCATTTGGGAATAGCCCCAAGCGCCCCAGCGGTTAGATTTAGGTGAGTCTTAAAAGACTTATCTATTTAGGGGAGACATCGATGTCTGGTTTCATTAATTTCATCACCGGCCGCAAGAGCGCATGGGTAACACTGCTGATTGGCCTATTTTTTGCAATTCTTGCATTTGGCCCACTGCGTGCCGCAAGCACCGAGACAAACCCTGGGGTTGGCCTACCAGCCGATACCGAGTCGGTGATTGTTGATGAGAAGCTAGCCAACCTGCCGGGCTCTGACTCCACCGCAGCGGTTATTGTTTACGCATCTGACGCGGCATTTACCGATGCCGAGGTTGAGTGGCTGCAGGGCGAGTTTGACCCAGTGACCCAAATGCCAGCCGGCGGTGCCAACGAGAAGTTCCTAGACTTCTCAAACGTTGAACTAAACGGCGGAAAATTTGTTCCACCAGCCAGCATCTCTGACGATAAGACCACCGCGGTGATTACCGTGCCGATGGAAAAGACAGAGGCTACTGAAGAGATCACCTCTCGCGTTGAGAGCCTTCGCGAGATCGCAAAAGAGGGCGCACCTGCGGGGCTTGATGTTTATGTAACCGGACCTGAAGGTTTCTCTGCCGATCTGTCTGGCGTATTTGCCGGGGCAGACTTTACGCTCTTGCTTTCAACAGTTGTAGTGGTTGCGGTTCTGCTTTTGATTACCTACCGCTCGCCAACTCTTTGGTTGGTTCCACTGCTAGTAGTTGGAACCGCAGATGGCATGGCCGGGCAGTTGGCTCGCCAGGTTGCAAAACTTTTTGGAATTACCCCGGACGGCTCGGTAACCGGAATTTTGTCTGTGCTGGTTTTTGGTGCGGGTACAAACTACGCGCTACTACTTATTGCTAGATACCGAGAAGAACTGCTTACTTCAGAAGATCGTCACGTGGCGATGGCAAAGGCGCTTCGCGGTGCGGGGCCTGCGATTATTGCATCCGGTTCAACAGTGACCTTGGCGTTGCTGACTCTGGCGTTTGCTGACCTTGCCGGAAACCGTGCTCTTGGAATTGTTTGTGCAACAGGAATTGTGATTGCCATGATTTCTGCACTTGTAGTTCTACCTGCTGCACTGGTTGTGTTTGGTCGAGGATTGTTCTGGCCATTCGTGCCTAAGTTTGGTGGCGTAAACAAGAGCGATAGCGGTCTTTGGGCAAAGCTTGGTCGCGGCGTTAGCAAGAAGCCGGTTGCGGTTTCGATTCTTGGTGTGCTGATTCTTGGTGCACTTGCATCAGGAGTTGGCGGCATTCAGGTTGGTCTTGCATCAACAGACCGTTTCTTGAAAACTCCTGAGGCCGTTGTAGGCCAGCAGGTGCTAGCCGAGGCATTCCCTGCCGGCAGCACCAGCCCTACAATCGTGATCTCAAACAACGCCCAGATGAACGAAGTTAAGCACGCTGCTGAAGACGTTGCCGGCGTTGCCTCTGTGACCGTTGGTGCAACTGACGGCACAATCACAAAACTTGATGTTGTGCTTGATGGCGAGAGCCAGTCTGAAGAGGCCTATGCCTCAATCAAGGCACTTCGCGAAGCAGTGCACAAGGTTGATGGTGCAGACGCAATGGTTGGTGGTCTAGATGCTCAGGCTCTGGATGTGAAAGATGCCTACGCGCACGACCAGTTGATTGTGATTCCACTGATTCTGATTCTGGTGTTTATTGTGCTCGTGCTGTTGCTTCGTGCTCTAGTTGCACCTGTGCTGCTACTGGTCACAGTTGTTGCATCCTTCTTTGCGTCAATGGGTGCCGGTTGGTGGATCTTCACCAACCTGCTTGGCTTCCCGGCGCTTGATCTAAGCGTGTTCCTCTACAGCTTCTTGTTCTTGGTGGCCCTGGGTGTTGACTACAACATCTTCTTGGTCACCCGTGCAAAGGAAGAAGCAGAACACCTTGGCACCAGACAGGGCATGATCAAGGCGCTTAGCTCAACCGGTGGCGTAATTACCAGCGCAGGTATTTTGCTTGCCGCGGTATTTGCTGTGCTTGGTGTGCTTCCGCTGGTGGCCTTGGCTCAAATTGGTGTGATCGTTTGTATTGGTGTTCTGCTTGACACCTTGCTAGTTAGAACAGTGATTGTGCCGGCTTTGGCATTCATGACCGGAAAAAACTTCTGGTTGCCAAGCACAAAATTTACAGCTTAAGCCAAACGGTTTGATCAGCGACCAAATCATGGCCGCTGGTCATTCCGTGCAAGCTTGATGCAATTAGCTCCCCACGAGGAAGCGCAATTGGTTCGTGACCAAAGTTGTGCACCACTAGAAGTTCACCGTTTCTAAATCCAAGTGAACTATCGCTAATGAATTCAGGCGCCCAATCAAACGAGCCTTCACCAAGCTTCAGCTCTTTACGAATTTGAAGCGCGTGTTTGTAGAGCTCAAGAGTTGAACCCTCAACGCCCTCCTGCTGATCGCGCGAATAGGCTGCGTAAATATCAGGCTGGGGTAGCCATGATTTTCCGGTGGTGTTGAATCCGTTTGCGGCTCCTACGCCAGCCTCCCAAGGCAGTGGCACTCGGCAACCATCGCGACCTACGCGTTCGCCATTGGTTCTAGCAAAGGTTGGGTCTTGACGAAACTCTGGCGCAAGTGTGGTGTGCTCTGGCAGGCCAAGCTCCTCACCTTGGTAAAGGTACATTGAGCCCGGCAAGGCAAGCGTGAACAAAGTGGCAGCGCGGGCGCGACGCAAACCAAGTTCGCGATCAGGCTGTGGGTCATTGGGACCAATACCGTTTGAAGCCGTTGGTCTTCCGGTGAGACCGCCCATGCGAGTGGCGTGACGAATGATGTCGTGATTTGAAAGCACCCAGGTTGAAGGTGCGCCAACGCCATCAAAGGCTGCAAAAGATTCGTTGATTGAGTTGAAGATAATTTCAGGTTTCCACTCGGAATCTAGGAATCGGAAATTGAAAGTTTGGTTGAACTCATCTGGCCGCACCCAAAGCGCCATGAAAGAAAGCGGAAGCACATATGCCTCGCCACACATGGCGCGATCGCCAGGGTAGCTATCAAGAATTGCACGCCACTTTCTAAATATTGGATGCACCGATTCTTGGAACCACATTGGCGGCGATGCCTCACCCTCAATGAAGCCGGCACCGGCCCGTTCGATATCCGGGTGATCAGGTAGGCCGGCTGCCTTGCCCATTGCGTGTGGCTGATCAACGCGGAAGCCATCAACTCCGCGATCAAGCCAGAAGTGCAAAATGGTTTCGAAGGCTTCTTGAACTTTTGGGTTCTCCCAGTTCAAATCTGGTTGCGAAGAATCAAATAGGTGCACGTACCACTGCCCGGGGGTGCCATCTGGGTTTGTGGTTCTAGTCCATGCTGGGCCACCAAACATCGACACCCAGTTGTTTGGCGGAAGTTCGCCGTTTTCACCCTTGCCATCTTTGAAGTGATAAAACTCACGCTCTGCTGAACCGGGCTCTGCATTGAGGGCAGCTTGAAACCAGTCGTGCTGATCACTGGTGTGGTTTGGTACTAGGTCAACCAAAATGCGAATGTTTAATTCGTGAGCTCGCGAAACCATTGCATCAAAGTCAGCAAGGGTGCCAAACAGCGGGTCAACATCTTGATAATTGCTTACGTCATAGCCGGCATCTTTTTGCGGTGAGCGCATAAAAGGTGAAAGCCAAATGGCATCAATTCCAAGCCCAGCAAGTGAGTCAAGTCTTGAGGTGATGCCCGGCAGGTCACCCATGCCATCACCATTTGAATCATTGAATGAACGCGGATAGATCTGATAGATAACTGCGGAGCGCCACCACTTTGCGTTGTAGTTTGCAACGTGCCTGGGTGCTGCAGCTAAATCAAAAGCCATCTTTACAGTTTGATCCAAACAACTTGGTCGTGCTCTAGTTCACCTTCAACAAGTAGGTCGTGCTGAGTAGTTACCAATACCTCGCCGGCAGGAAGCACAACTGCATCTGGGCCAAAGTTAAACAAAACCAATACATCGTTGTTCACATAGGCCAAAGTGTTTTTGTCTTGGTATTCATCGGCCCAGCGGAATGCGCCGGCACCAAGCTGAAAAGCCTTGCGCTCTTTGAGCAGTCTCTTGTAAAGCTCAAGGGTTGAGCCGGCTACGCCCTCTTGCAGGTTGCGAGAGAAGACTCGATAGTTGTCTGGCTGCGGCAACCAAGAGTTGCCAGTTGTGTTGAAGCCGTTTGCTGCACCTACTCCTGCCTCCCATGGCAGCGGCACGCGGCAACCATCGCGGCCAATTCGTTTTCCCTTGGTGCGTGCATAGGTTGGGTCTTGGCGGTACTTGCCCTCAAGCTGCCAAGCCTCAGGTAGGCCAAGCTCTTCACCTTGGTATAGGTAAGAAGAACCAGGCAGACCAAGCATGAAAGCCGTTGCCGCACGTGCGCGGCGCAAACCAAGCGCCTCATCTGGCACTGGGTCTGTTGGGTGAATGCCATCACCTGGGCGCGGAGTGTTTTCTGGTGCAATACCCAAGCGGGTGGCGTGACGAATTCCATCGTGGTTAGACATCACCCAAGTGCTTGATGCACCAACCTTGCCGTACTCAACGATTGAATCGGTGATGATCTTTTTTAGAGCGGCAGGTTCGTATGCGCTGTGCATGTAATCAAAGTTGAATGACTGGTGGTACTCGTCTGGGCGAACCCACATGGCCAATCTAGGCAGCGGGCTCATTGATGCCTCGGCACACATTGCGCGATCATCAAACTCGTCAATCACTTTTCTAAAGCGGCGAATTGCGTCGTGCACTCCCGGCTGCCCCCAGTAAGGAACAGCAAGTTCAGCCTCGGCCATGGTCAAGTTTGAAATTGGTTTTTCGCGCAGGTTCTCGTCGTAGATGGTTGCATCTGGCAAACCAGCGCGCTTCACCATTCCGTGAGCTACGTCAACGCGATAACCGTCTACGCCCTTTTTCAACCAGAAGCGCAAGATCTCGTCAAACTCATCGGCGATCTTTGGGTTTTCCCAATTTAGATCTGGCTGCGAAGAATCAAAGAGGTGCAGGTACCACTGACCTAAAGTTCCATCTGCTTCGGTGATGCGCGACCAGGCAGGGCCACCAAAGATTGACTGCCAGTTGTTTGGTGGCAGTTCTCCGTTTTCACCTTTGCCATCTTTGAAGTGATAGTAGTCACGCTCTGCAGAACCCTTGCCAGCGGCAAGTGCTACTTGGAACCACTCGTGCTGATCACTGGTGTGGTTTGGCACGATGTCAACGATGATTCGAATGCCTAGAGATTTTGCTTTTGCAATCAAGACATCAAAGTCTTCGTTTGTTCCAAAGATTGGATCAATTTGTCTGTAGTCGCTGATGTCGTAGCCGGCATCTTTTTGCGGGCTCTTAAAAAATGGGCTGAACCAGATTGCATCAATGCCAAGTGATGCCAAAGAATCAAGTCTTGAGGTAATGCCTTGTAGATCGCCCAGGCCGTCGCCATCTCCATCGGCGAATGAACGAGGGTAAATCTGGTAAATAACCGAGGTGCGCCACCATTCGGCGTCTTTATTAAAAGCGGTTAGAAATTCGTTTGTAGAAGGCATGGGTCAAGCCTAGGTGAAATCAATCAGGCTCAAAAGTTGCGACCTGTGCTTGGATATTTCAATGCGCTCATCTAAAAACCTCATTTCGCTTGCCGGTCTAACCCTGATTGGCCTGATTGGCCTAACCGGTTGCGCCGCAGACCCTGAACCCAAGGTTGATTCGCTAACCGTCTGGGTAGACGAACTAGAGGCCAAGGCCCTTGAGGGAGCGGCGGCTGAATTCAAAACCGATACCGGTATCACCGTGAACCTGGTTGTGAACCAGGACCCACGCGGAAACTTCTTGAGCAGCTCAACTACCGGCGAAGGCCCAGATGTTGTGGCCGGTGCCCACGACTGGATCGGCGATCTAGTTGCCAACAAAGTTATTGAGCCAATTGAGCTTGGTGGCCGAGCCGTTGAATTTCAAGACAATGCCGTAGCCGCATTTAAATATGAGAGCAAGACCTATGGACTGCCAAGCACTGTGCAGAGCCTGGCCCTAATTTGCAACTCTAAAAAAGTGCCGACACAACCAAACTGGGATCAGGTAAAGAAAGCCGGTTTGGCTCTCAGCCTCAACGCCGGCGGCGGCGACCCGTATCACCTATACACAATTCAAACTTCCTTTGGTGCGCACGTGTTTAAAAAAGATGGCGACGGAAACTTTAAGCCAGACCTAGATCTCGATAACGGCGGACTTGATTTTGCCAACTGGCTAGCTGTCGAGGGCTCAAAGATTCTTGATGCGGGTTCCACCTGGGACTCATCGGTCAAGGCACTTCAAAGCGGAAGCAAGGGCTGTTGGATTACCGGACCATGGGTTTCCGGTGTGCTTGATCTAAACACCGATGAATACAACATCTACAAGATTCCTTCTGTTGGTGGCAAAGACGCGGTTTCATTTTTGAGCGTCAGAGGCTTTTATGTTTCGGCAAACAGCAAAGACACTTTTTATGCCAAGAAGTTTGTAGTGGATTACCTGGGCAAGGCTGAAACTCAAACAGAGTTGTTCAACGTTTCGGGCCGCATACCGGCAAATAAATCTGCGCGTGAAGCCGCAAAAGATGACCGCGTAGTTCAGGGTTTCGCAGATGCCAGCCAGAACGCTGAACCGCTGCCTGCAATTCCCGCGATGGCATCGGTGTGGGCTTCATGGGGTGCAACCCAAATGCAGATCTTGACCGGCAAGGCCGAGCCTAAAGCTGCCTGGACCAAGATGATTTCCGACATTGAGGCCGCAATAGCCAACTAGCGCGGTTCTAAGTAAAGGTGATAAAGTCTTCTGGTGCCTGGCGCTAGAAGCCTTTGCACAACGCCCCGATAGCTCAGTGGTAGAGCACTTCCATGGTAAGGAAGGGGTCGCCAGTTCAATCCTGGCTCGGGGCTCGTTTCAAAAACAACCATTTGCCGAAGTTAGGCAATGCCCGGCTGGGTAGCTCAGGTGGTTAGAGCACACGACTCATAATCGTGGGGTCGCGGGTTCGAGTCCCGCCTCAGCTACCAGTGCCTCGAAGCAATGCTTCGGGGTTTTTGCCTTTAATAAGGGAAACTATAGAAGTGGTAAATCCAAACGTTCAGGGCAAGAAGTATCCGGCTACAGATCCTTATCTGGTGGGCCGCGAGAAGATTCGCGAATTCGCCCACGCGGTTAAATCAACCAACCCAATGAACCTTGATGTGTTTGCTGCCCAGGCAGCTGGCTACACAGATGTGATTGCTCCACCAACCTTTGCAGTTGTGATTCAGGAACGTTCACTTGCCACAGTGCTTGCCGACCCTGAGGCTGACATCGATTTTTCTCGCGTTGTGCACGGAGACCAGCGCTTCATTCACGCCCGCCCAATCGTTGCCGGCGATGAACTGGTTAGTGAGCTAGAAGTTGCCAGCGTGAAGTCACTAGGTGCGCACTCAATGGTGACCTTTGAAACCAAAATTTACGACTTTGAAAAAGAACTTGTTTGCACCGCGATTTCAACGCTGGTAGTTAGAGGTGACGAGTAATGACTCACATCAACATTGCCTCGCTTGAAGTTGGCCAAGAAATCGGCAAAACAGAATTTTTACTAACCCGCGATTCGCTGGTTCGCTACGCCGGTGCATCCGGAGACTTTAACCAGATTCACTACCGTGACGATGTTGCTGCAGCCGTTGGCCTGCCAGGTGTATTGGCGCACGGAATGCTAACCATGGGTGCTGCCGTGCAGGTTGCAGTTGATTGGGTCGGCAATGCCGGCGCAGTGGTTGATTACCAGGTGCGCTTCACCAAGCCAGTTGTAGTTGACCCGGTAGATGGTGCAGTACTTGTGGTGACCGGCAAGGTTGGTGAGATTGATGCCGAGAACAAGATAGTGCGAGTAGATCTTGAGGCAGTATTTGCCGACACCAAAGTTCTTGGTAAAGCACAGGCGCGAGTTCAGCTTTAATGACAACTTCACTAAAAGAATTAACCAGCATGCGCGTAGGCGGAGAGCCTGCCGAAATTTATGTTGCTAAAACCCGCGACGATCTTGTTGAGCACACCCTTAATGTTTGGCGAAGCGGAGACGACTGGCTAATTCTTGGCGGGGGCACCAACATGGTTGTTGCCGACGATGTTGAGGGCCTGCGCGTAATTAAAGTGGAAAACCTTGGCATTGAACCGGTGCGAAATAAAGACGAATCACGAGTTGTGGTTCGCGTGCAAGCCGGTGAAGACTGGGACGCATTCGTTGCCCACACCGTAAAGACGGGTCTTGCCGGAATAGAGGCAATGAGTGGCATTCCGGGCACAGTTGGTGCAGCGCCGGTGCAAAACATTGGTGCCTACGGTCAAGAACTTAGCGACAGCATGCTGCGCCTTGAATTTGTAGATTACGAGACTCACGAGATTGCAATTCTTGAGGCAAAGGATTTGCAGTTTGGCTACCGAGACAGCGCAATCAAGCGCGGCCGCCCTGGAGTTATTACCTGGGTTGAGTTTGAATTACAAAAACTAGATGGCCTTAGCCGCCCGCTTTACTCAACTCAGATTGCTGCCGATCTTGGAGTGGCAATGGGGGCACAGGTTCCGCTTGAAGATGTGCGCAATAGTGTTTTGAAACTACGTGCGCGCAAGGGAATGGTGCTTGATGCCAACGACCCAGACTCAGTCAGCTGTGGAAGTTTTTTCACCAACCCAATCGTGAGCGATAAGGTTGCCCGCGCACTTCCTGATGATGCACCAAAGTATGAATCTGAAGAAGACGAAGGTCTCACAGTGAAACTCTCGGCGGCTTGGCTGATTGAAAATGCTGGAATTGAAAAAGGTTTTCAGATTGCCGGTTCAGGGGCTGCAATTTCCAGCAAGCACACACTTGCCATCGTGAATAAAAACGGAGCAACAGCTCAAGAGATTTTGCAGTTAGCCGAATACGTGCAGGTTCGTGTTTCAAATAAATTCGGCATCAACCTGCAGCCAGAGCCAAACCTGATTGGTTTTGCTAAGCACTAAATCTTTTCTAAAAAGTTTTAGCTAAAAAGTTTCTGCAGGCGCTGAATACCTTCAAGCAGCGGCGCATCGCCGAGTGCGTAAGACAAGCGAACGTATCCTGAAGGGCCAAAAGCCTCACCAGGCACCAGCGCAACCTCAGCCGCATCAAGAATGTAGTCACATAGTTCAAGCGAAGTATTAATTTGCTTGCCGCCCCATTCGCGACCTAGCAATCCGGTGACGTCTGAGTAAACGTAGAAAGCGCCCTGCGGGGTAGGAGCTACCCAACCAGGAATCTTGTTGAGCTCGGCAACCGCAATCTTGCGGCGACGATCAAATGATTCGCGCATGGCAAGCACTTCATCTTGCGGTCCGGTTAGAGCTGCGAGCGCCGCCTTCTGCGAAATGTTTGAGACGTTTGAAGTCAGGTGCGACTGCAGGTTTCCGGCAGCTTTCATTGCGTCAAGCGGGCCGGCCATCCAACCCAAACGCCAACCGGTCATGGCGTAAGACTTGGCTACACCGTTGACCATGATGGTTCGGTCAATCAGCTCAGGCACGGCCTCTGTGATTGAAACTGCTTTTAGGCCGTCATAGGTGAGGTTCTGATAGATCTCATCGGTGATTACCCACATGCCGTTTTCATAGGCCCAGCGACCAATCGCCTCAGTCTCTTCGCGGGTATAAACAGAACCGGTTGGGTTTGAAGGCGAGACAAAGAGCAAAACCTTTGAGCGCGGGGTGCGGGCAGCCTCAAGCTGGGCCACGGTGACCTTGTAGTTCTGGTCGGCGCCGGCAAATACCTCAACTGGCACACCACCAGCCAGGGAAATGGCCTCAGGATAGGTTGTCCAGAACGGGGTAGGCATCAAAACCTCGTCGCCCGGGTCAACCAGGGTGGCAAATGCCTGATAAACGGCCTGCTTTCCGCCATTTGTCACCACAACCTGGGCTGCGGTGATCTGGGTGCCTGAATCGGTCAAAGTCTTGGCGGCAATGGCCTCCCGAAGCTCTGGCAGACCAATGGCGGGGGTGTATCGGTGGTTTTTAGGGTCCCGAACGGCAATTGCGGCCGCTTCAACGATGTGGGCCGGGGTGGCAAAGTCAGGTTCGCCGGCTGCATAGGAGATAACCGGGCGACCGGCTGCCTGCAGGGCCTTGGCCTTGGCGTCTACCTTAAGAGTGGCAGACTCGTTGATTGCGCCAATGCGCTTTGAAATGCGTGGGAATTCGGGCATGCCACAAGGTTACCAACCAGATTCCCCTTTGCAATACTGGGGGCCAGCGGGTATCCTTTAGGAAGTGAGTTTGACAACTCAGGAAGCCTAATCTGGCAAATTAATCAATTCTTAGATTTATCTAATTTTTTGACGCCCGGATGACTGCCGCTCGTGTTGTTGAATTTTCCCTCAAAGGGTGGTGGCTCAATTGGTAGAGCATCGGTCTCCAAAACCGAGGGTTGCAGGTTCGAGTCCTGTCCGCCCTGCAAGTAGTAACAACAACGAAGAAGGAATGAGCCATGGCTGAAGAGCTAGAGCAAGTCTCAGAAGACCTAGTCGAAAAGGCTAAGGCTGATAAGGCGCAGAGCCGTAACTTCATTGCTCGCATCATCTTGTTTTTCAAGCAGGTTGTTGGCGAACTAAGAAAAGTTACCAAGCCAACTTGGGCAGAACTTCGTAACTACACCGGAGTTGTCTTGGCATTCGTAGTGGTTGTTATGGCAATCATCTCGTTGTTCGACTGGCTTTTCTACCAGGGTGTTGTTTTCGTCTTCACCCCAACCGCTTAATTTTTTTCGATTCAATAAGTAAGGACACCTCAATTGAGTGAAACAGAACGCGACGAACTAGCGGCAGTAGCCGAGGTTCAAGACGTTGTTGCCGACGCAGTTATTGCAGAGGCAGATGCTGACCTTGCTGATCTTGCACAAGATGCCGCAGCAGAACTTGAGCAAGACCTAGAACTTGAAGAAGCAATCGTTGAAGCAAAAGAAGAAGCTGCCGCAGTAGATGCAGAAGTTTCTGAGGGTGGATCAGATGACCCATACCGCGAGTTCAAGGCAGAGCTTCGTCGTCAGCCTGGCAAGTGGTACGTAATTCACTCATACGCCGGTTACGAGAAGCGCGTTAAGCAGAACATTGAAAACCGCAAGCTTGCAATCGAAGGTGGAGATGACATCTTCCAGATTGAAGTTCCAATGGAAGATTCAATCGAGATCAAGAACGGCCAGCGCAAGTTGGTTACCAAGGTTCGCATTCCTGGTTACGTATTGATTCGCATGGAAATGAACGAAGAGTCTTGGTCACTTGTTCGTCACACTCCTGCAGTTACCGGTTTCGTTGGCAACTCTCAAAACCCAACACCACTGCGCGCAGACGAGGCATTCAACATGCTGAAGTCACTTTATGTACTTCCTGAAGAAGCAGCCGCTAAGGCTTCTGCCAAGGGTGGCGTTGCCGTCAAGGGCAAGGCAAAGGCTATTCCTGTCAACATTGATTTCAAGGTTGGCGAGAGCATCATGATCAAGGACGGCTCATTCGCTGGTCTTCCTGGAACCATCTCTGAAATCAAGCCAGAAAGCGGCAAGCTTACTGTTCTTGTTTCTCTGTTCGAGCGCGAGACTCCTGTGGAGCTTGGCTTCGAGCAGGTTGGCGCACTTAACTAGTTTTCAAAAGTTTCCAAACAAACAAAAGGAAAAATCAAATGGCACCGAGCAAAAAGATCACCGGAATGATCAAGCTGCAGATCCAGGCAGGCGCTGCTAACCCAGCTCCACCTATTGGTCCAGCTCTTGGTCAGCACGGTGTGAACATCATGGAGTTCTGCACCGCGTACAACAACGCAACTGCAGACCAGAAGGGCAACGTAATCCCAGTAGAAATTACTGTTTACGAAGACCGTTCATTCACATTCGTTCTAAAGACTCCACCAGCAGCTGAGCTAATCAAGAAGGCAGCTGGCGTAGCAAAGGGTTCAGCAACTCCTCACACCGTGAAGGTTGCAACCTTGTCAAAGGACGCGCTTTACAAGATTGCCGAGCAGAAGATGTCTGACCTGAACGCCAACGATGTTGACGCAGCAGCAAAGATCATCGCGGGTACCGCACGCTCAATGGGAATCACCACCGAGGCTTAATAACCCTCATCCACTAAGTCGTGGGAGTACCGTGCGCGGTACGTTGACCACAACTGTGACCAATTAGAAAAGGAACAACAGCATGGCAAAGCGCTCAAAGGCTTATATAGCAGCCGCCAAACTCATCGAAGAAGGCAAGCTATACACTCCAGCTGAAGCAGTAGCGATTATTCGCGAGACTGGTTCAAAGAAGTTCGACTCAACCATCGAGGCTGCATTCAAGCTCGGTGTTGACCCTCGCAAGGCAGATCAGATGATCCGTGGAACTGTTTCACTTCCACACGGAACTGGTAAGACTGCTCGCGTTATCGTTTTCGCAACCGGTGCTGCAGCAGATGCAGCTAAGGCTGCAGGCGCTGACGAAGTTGGTGGAGACGAACTTATCGAAAAGGTAGCTGCAGGTTGGACAGACTTCGACTCAGCAGTATCAACCCCAGAACTAATGGGTAAGGTTGGTCGTCTTGGTAAGGTTCTAGGTCCTCGTAACCTAATGCCAAACCCAAAGACCGGAACCGTGACTCCAGACGTTGCGAAGGCTGTAAACGACATCAAGGGTGGACGCATTGAGTTCCGCATTGACAAGCAGTCAAACCTTCACTTCATCATTGGTAAGGCATCATTCACCAAGGAGCAGTTGGGTGACAACTTAGCTACTGCCATGGATGAGATCCTTCGTTTGAAGCCATCTTCTTCAAAGGGTCGCTACCTAATCAAGGGTGCACTTTCAACCACATTTGGTCCCGGTATCTTGCTAGACACCAACGTGACCAAGGTTGAGTTCTAAACCTTCGAACACAAGAATTCCGATGAGGGGATCAGGTCGCAAGATCTGGTCCCTTTGTCATCGGTGTGAATCTAACTAGGCTAAAAGCCGAACAAACCGAAAGGTGGGATATTGCCTCAGCACGCATTTGGCGCAGCCACACTACTTGATACGAAAGACCCAATGGGTTTGCGCACCAGCGCACCCCTGCTAGACGCATGGATCAGAGACATGGAGACAGACAGATCTCCGTTTCAGATTCCAGGACACAAGGGCCGCACTGACCTCACCGGTGCAATCGTGGATGGCGATATTCCGGTATTACCTGGAAACCATACCCACCGAATTTCTCCCTCGCTCATTCTTGAAGCTGAGGCAATTGCCGCAAAACTTTGGGGCGCAGAACTTTGCCGTTTTGGCGTAAACGGTTCATCTGGTTCTAATCACGCAGCGGTAATGGCCGTTGCCTCACCGGGCGACAAAGTAATCGTCTCGCGCACGCTGCACAAATCAGTTTTAGTTGGTCTGGTTTATGCCGGTGTAATTCCAGTTTGGATTCGCCCAGAAATTAACCCGGCAACCGGATTGCCAGAGTACCTGCCGTCATCGCGCTTGGCCGAAACTATTGCCGCCAACCCCGATGCAAAAGCAGTCTTGATTGGGGAGCCTTCTTATGTTGGCACCATGTCAAACATTCCGCGCCTTTCAAAGGTTTGTCACGATGCCGGAATTCCGCTGGTAGTTGATGCTGCCTGGGCTGCGCACTATGGATTCCACCCAGAGTTGCCAAACCACCCAATCGCTGAGGGCGCTGACATTGTGGTCACCTCAGCGCACAAGACCCTGCCTTCTTATTCGCAGGCATCATTCGTGTTGGTTCGCGATGAATACGTTGACCTTGCACGCTTCAACAAGATGTTTGATTCAACTCAGACCACTTCCATGTCTGGGCGAATCTTGGCATCGATTGATGCAGCGCGTGCACTGCTTGAGCGTCACGGTGAAGAACTGATTGGCCCAGTCATTGAGGCAACTGAGCGCGGCCGAGCAGCTTTGGTTGCTGCAGGCATTGACGTGATTGATGGCGAATACATTGACCCTTTGAAGCTTGTGATTTTGCTATCAAGCTGCGGCGCCGACGGCAACAAGATTGAGGCTGATCTATTGGCCGCAAATATTGACGTTGAAATGGCAAACCGCGACCTGATCATTCCAATGATTACTTTTGCCGACACCCCGGATCGCATCAACGACCTCATCAAGAAAATCATTGCCTCTGTTGAATCGCATCGCGGTGAACCTCGCGCGATTGAAATCTTGCCTGCTTTCTCAATTGAGCCAGAAGTTGTGGTTACTCCACGAGAGGCTTTCTTCAGCGACTACGAAGTGGTTCAAGCTGAAGACGCGGTTGGGCGCGTATCTGCAGAGATGATTTGCCCTTACCCACCAGGCGTACCGGTGCTTTCACCGGGTGAGCGAATCACTGAGGCCGCACTTAGCGCATTATTCAAGGCTCGCGACATGGGAGTGCGAATTGCATTCGTTGCCGACCCAACCTTGCAAACACTAAAAGTTTTACCTAGGGAGTAAATGTGCCTGGTTGGAAAAAGCGCGTCGTAATTTTTATGACCGGTCAAACTATTTCAATGTTCGGCTCGTTTTTGGTGCAGTACGCAATTATGTGGCACCTAACCCTGACCACTAAATCTGGTGTGGTTCTTGCCCTAGCTGCGGTTTTTGGTTTCTTGCCTCAGGCAATAGTTTCAATTTTTGCCGGAGTTTGGGCTGACCGCGTAAATCGCAGGGCCATGATTATTGTTTCTGATTCCGTGATTGCGCTTTCTACCCTTGGCCTTG
>JAHEGM010000056.1:1395-5713 GCA_024645105.1 Rhodoluna sp. | reverse complement strand
CCCTAGCCGGCGTTTTAGCCCTAGCCCTTTTGGCTCCAACCGCTCTAGTTAGTGGATTTGCCGCCTCGGCCGGTATCACCATCTTCGAGAACCTACCTGACTACATCAAGCCAATCAACGCTTCTCAGTCTTCAACCCTTTATGCCACCAAAGACGGTGAGCCGGTTGAAGTAGCCAAGTTCTATCACGAAAACCGCATCTCTATTGATTACAACCAGATGTCGGCGAACATCCGAAATGCCGTAGTGGCTACCGAGGACCCACGTTTCTTTGAGCACGGCGGTGTGGACTGGATCTCTCTGGTTCGCGCAACCATCACCACAGCGGCAACCCTTGGTAATGGCCCTGGTGGTTCAACCATCACCATGCAGTACGTAAAAAACTCTTTGGTTGAGGCGGCAAACCTGGCCGGCGACGAAGAAGCCATTGCCGCAGCCACCCAGGGTGGTCTTGGCGGTATTGATCGCAAGCTGCGCGAGATTCGTTTGGCAATTGCACTAGAGGGGGTTGCCTCAAAGCAAGAGATTCTTGCCGGCTACCTGAACCTGTCTTTCTTCGGAAACCAGATCAACGGTATCGAGGCAGCCTCCAATTACTACTTTGGTAAGAAAGCTTCCGAACTGAACATTCCAGAGGCGGCACTGCTGGCCGGAATGCTTAAGTCACCAAACGATTACAAACCAGATGAAGAGGCAAACCTTGGCCGCGCCAAGAGCCGCCGCGACTACGTAATCGACAACATGCGCGATGAGGGTTACATCACCGGCGAGCAGGCCAACGAGGCCAAGAATTCCCCAATCATCACCAAGCTCACCCACACTCCATCGGGTTGTGAGGGAACAGAAACCGCAGCGTTTTTCTGTGACTTTGTAGTTTGGACAATTCGCAACAACTCAGAATTTGGCCCAAACCCAGAAGATCGTGAAAACCTTCTTCGCCGCGGTGGCCTAGAGATTTACAGCACCATGGACCTGGACGTTCAAGAGGCAGCGCACAAGGCATCAATGAAGTGGGTACCTTACGATGACCCAAGTCAGATTGGTTCGGCGAGCGTTTCTGTTCAGGTTGGTACCGGCCGCGTTCTTGCGCTCGCCGAAAACCGCATCTACGACCAGACCCTAAGCGAGGAGCCTGGCCGCACCTCGGTGAACTACGCAACCGATAAAGAGTACGGCGGCTCATCTGGGTTCCAAACCGGATCTACCTACAAGGTATTCACCCTTGCCCAGTGGCTTTCAACCGGTAAGCGTCTTGGCGATCACGTTGATGGCCGAGTTAAAGAGTGGGACGCCAGCGAATTTTCAGCCCGATGCGGTGGCATTGGCGGAACCTGGGCACCAAAAAATATCGTCAAAGAACCTGAAGATCTAAACATTGTTCAGGCCACTGCGATGTCGGTGAACACCGCATACGTTTCTATGGCAGCCCAACTTGACCTTTGCGATATTCGCGATACCGCGATGCGCTTTGGTGTGCACCGTGCCGATGGCACCGAGTTGCAATACATTCCGTCATCGGTGTTGGGTGTAAATGAAATTGCTCCGCTAACTATGGCAGCTGCCATGGCTGGAATTGCAAACAAGGGCGTTTACTGCTCACCGATTGCAATTGACAAGGTGATTGTTAGAAATACCAAGGCTGAACTTAAGGCGCCAACCAGCGACTGTTCTGTTGCGGTGACTCCCGAGGTTGCAGCCGGAATGACCTACGCAATGCAGCGAGTAATTTCTGGTGGTACCGGTGGCGCATCGGCAACCGGCGACGGCACACCACTTGCTGGTAAGACCGGAACCACAGACTCTGGTGTGCACACCTGGATGACCGGATTCTCAACTCAGGTTGCTACCGCCACCTGGGTAGGAAACGTAGTTGGCACAAAGTCGCTAAGTGGGCTTCGCCTGAACAACAAAATTGCAAGTACTGTGCGTCACGATATCTGGCGAACAATCATGAAGGCCGCAAACAAAAAGTATCCGGGTACCAGCTTCAATGCTCCACCTGAAGACATGCTTGGCACCACAATGATTGCCGTGCCTGTTGTTGCCGGCACAGACCCAGCCGCCGCCGCCGAACTAATCAAGGCTTCTGATTTGAATGCCAAGATTATTGCCACCCCGGTTACCTCTTCGTTCCCAGCCGGCAGCGTTGCCTACACCAAGCCTGCCGCCGGTGACACTCGCGCTCGTGGTTCGCAGATCAAGATCTACGTCAGCGCCGGCGGAGCCGAAACCGTTCCCGATGTTGCTGGCATGACAGTGGTAAATGCCAAGGCCACTTTGCTGGCCGCGGGCTTTGCCGCAGTTAGCGAGCCTCAGGTTTCGCAGTCGCAGTTTTTTGTGAAGCATCCAACCATTGCCAAGGGCAAGGTAGTTGGCACTGATCCTGCTGCCGGCTCACCTGCCGACCAGGCCGGTGCAATTCTGCTGATCATCAGCGCCGGTCCTTAATCATGGAATGGCTTTTTGGCCTTCTGATAATTGCTGCTGCCTGCGCGATCTGGGGCATTGCAATTGAGCGCCATCTTTATGCGATTCGCCGCGAAAACCTAAAAGTTTTGCCGGCTGGCTCTGCTTCAATTTCGGTGCTGCACATTGGTGACATTCACCTGGCGCCTTGGCAAAAAAGAAAAGCAAAGTTTGTGCACTCGCTTGGCCAATTAAAACCTGATCTAGTAATTAATACCGGCGACAACCTGGGTCACAAAGATGCAATTGGGCCGGTGCTAACCGCCTTGGCTCCGTTGCTTGAAAAACCTGGTGTGTTTGTCAACGGCTCTAATGACTACTACGCACCGGTGCTTAGAAACCCGCTTGGTTACTTGGCTAAACCTTCTGATCGCAGCGAAGGCCCAGTACTTGATACCCCAAGACTTATTGGCGCGTTTCGCTCGGCCGGTTGGCTAAACCTAAATAATCGCGAGGGCCAGATTTCAATCAACGGAACCACACTTGGTTTCATTGGGGTTGACGATGCCCACGATGAACTAGACAACCTAAGTTCAATTCCAGCTCAAGCCAACGCTCTTGCCGCGTGTGACCTTGTGATTGGGATATCGCACGCGCCTTACCTTCGCGTTCTTGAGGCCATGGGCAGTGCCGGCGCAAAACTTATTTTTGCCGGTCACACCCACGGCGGCCAGGTTTGCGTTCCAGGCATTGGCGCACTAACTACAAATTGTGATTTGCCAAATAAGTACGCCAAGGGAATCAGCGCCTGGAGGTTTGCCGGTCGCGATGTAATTCTCAATGTGGTTGCCGGCTTAGGGCACTCAATTTATGCGCCGGTTAGATTCTTTTGCCGACCAGAGGTCAGGCTACTTACGCTACTAGCCGTTGATTGACCAAACGGCCGGACCAAAAGCAATCCATTGACCGTTTAGGTTTTCGCAGCGCGCGGTTATATCTTCAACGAAGCAGCTGATTGAACCAACTGAAATTTTGCTTCCGCTTGGCAGAATCTGGGCCACCGATGGATCTTGGAACTGGCCTGATGCGCAAGGGAATTCTGCGATTGCGCCAACCTCTGGCTGTGCTGCCCAAAGCTGAACCTGGTAACCGTAGCTACCCTCACAACCTTCTGCCGGTGGAACCGGCAGGTACTGTGCCGCCGCCTCGTTTTGCTCGCAAAGCACGCGGTCTGTTTCTGGGGTGATAGTGCACCAGGTTGGGCCCTCGCCCACCTTGAAACTAAACCAGCCAAAGCCATCGTCATAGAGTGCTGGGTCCACCTCAACCAGAGCCTGGGTAGGCACCTCTGGTACCAACGCCTGATCTGGGGTTGGGGTTGGTCGAGAAGAGCCATTGGCATTGCCATCAACTGGATCGGAAGCACACGCCCCAAGTGTGAGAGCAAGACCCAAGCTCAAAGTTGCAGCAAGAAGTCTAGACATATCTAAAGAGTATCTTGGCAAAAGACGAAACCCACCAAGACTCGCATCTGGTGGGTTACGTTTTTGTAAAAAGTTTTAGAACTCTTTGGCAACCAACTCGGCAATTTCGTAGGTGTTCAAAGCTGCACCCTTGCGCAGGTTGTCACCAACCACGAACAATTCAATAGAGTTTGGGAAGTCAAGCGATTGACGAATGCGACCAACGAAGGTTGGGTCCTGACCAACCACCATTGCTGGAGTTGGGTACAGGTGCTTCTCAGGCTCATCAACCACGCGAATGGTTGGCTGCTTGCTTAGTAGCTCGCGAACCTCGTCTGGGGTTAGCGGGTTAGCAAATTTGGCGTGAACGGTTAGCGAGTGAGCCACCTGAACCGGCACACGAACACAGCTAGCGGCAACCTTTAGGTCGCTGATGCCAAGAATCTTGCG
>JAHEGM010000056.1:0-1295 GCA_024645105.1 Rhodoluna sp. | reverse complement strand
GCCGCTGCGTCAACCTGGTCGTCGCTGGTGATTACTGAGATGCGAATTTCTGAGGTTGAGATCATCTCTATGTTGATACCCGCCTCGGCCAACGCTCGGAACATGGTTGCCGAAACTCCAGAGTGGGTGCGCATGCCGGCACCAACTACTGAAAGCTTTCCGATTTCTTCGTCAATTTCTACAACGCGGAAACCAATCTTGTCTTTAGCTGCTTCAAGCGCGGCGGCCACCTTCTTGGTCTCTGACTTAGGGCAGGTAAAACCAATGTCGCTAACTCGGTCAGTCACGTCAGAACCGGTTGGGGTGTTCTGCACAATCATGTCAATGTTGGCGCCAGCGTCGGCAACTAACTGAAACAACTCAGCAGCCTTGCCAGGAACATCTGGAATACCAATGACCATAACTTTGGTCTGGCCCTTGTCAATTGCTACACCTGATACGACTGACTCTTCCATGCCTGCACCTGCTTTTCCTGAGTAAACGATTGTTCCTGGGTCTGTACTAAATGTTGAACGAACACGAAGGTCAACGTTGTGACGACGAGCAAATTCAACCGCACGAATGTGCAAAATCTTGGCGCCTGCTGCTGCTAGCTCAAGCATTGATTCAACATCAATAGCGTCTAGCTTCTTGGCACCCTTAATTACGCGAGGGTCTGAAGTGTAAACCCCATCAACGTCTGAGTAGATTTCGCAAAGATCTGCCTTGAGACCTGCTGCAAGTGCAACGGCTGTGGTGTCTGAGCCACCGCGACCCAGGGTGGTGATGTCTTTGGTCTCGCGGTTGAAGCCTTGAAAGCCGGCAACGATAGCAATGTTGCCAGCGTCTACCGATTCGCGAATGCGCTCTGGGGTTACCTCTGCGATGCGAGCATTACCGTGCACGCTGTCTGTTACGATTCCGGCTTGTGAACCGGTGAAAGATTGTGACTTGGCGCCAAGCGCGTTGATGGCGATAGCTAGTAGAGACATTGAGATGCGCTCACCTGAAGTAAGCAGCATGTCTAGTTCGCGCGGTGACTTGTATGGGTCATCGGCTACCGAGTTAGCTAGATCAAGAAGTTCGTCTGTAGTGTCGCCCATTGCGGAAACCACAACCACAACCTGGTTGCCGGCTTTTTGGGTTTCAATTACGCGCTTGGCTACGTGCTTAATCTTGTCGGCATCTCCTACGGATGAACCGCCAAACTTTTGCACAATCAGAGCCAAGACCGTATCTCCTTGAATCAGGGGGATTTGCGGGAAATACCGCGTGAAGTCCCTAGTTTAGTTGACTGTACGCCTGCCCTCAAATGC
>JAHEGM010000094.1 GCA_024645105.1 Rhodoluna sp. | reverse complement strand
CCTGTGCGTTCTTAGGTAGATCTGCAAATGTGCGGCAACCGGTGATGTCTTCTGACCAACCAGGGAAGTTTTCGTAAATTGGCTTTGCGTGGTGGAAGTCAGATTGTGAAACTGGCATCTCATCAAAGCGCTTGCCATTCACGTCGTAAGCAACACAAACCGGAATTTCTTTCAAACCGGTTAGTACGTCAAGCTTGGTCAAAACAAAATCGGTCACACCGTTGATGCGTGCTGAGTAGCGAGCAATAGGTGCGTCATACCAACCGCAACGGCGTGGGCGCCCGGTGGTAGTTCCAAATTCAAAACCGGTTGCACGAAGGAACTCACCGTTCTCGTCGAACAACTCGGTAGGGAACGGGCCGGCACCAACTCGAGTTGTGTAGGCCTTCACGATTCCGATTACGGTCTTGAATTCACCTGGGCCAATGCCTGAACCGGTTGAAGCACCACCAGCAGTTGAGTTTGATGAAGTTACAAACGGGTAAGTTCCGTGGTCAACGTCAAGCATTGTTGCCTGGCCGCCTTCAAACAAAACAACTTTCTTTTCATCAAGTGCTTCGTATAGTTCTAGCGCTGTGTCGGCAACCATTGGGCGTAGGCGCTCTGCATATGAAAGAAGTTCTGCAACTACTTCGTCAACGCGAATTGCTGCACGGTTATAAACCTTGGTTAGCAAATTGTTCTTTGCAACCAGTGCACCTTCAACTTTTTGACGCAAGATACTTTCGTCATACAAGTCTTGAATGCGAATACCAACGCGGTTGATCTTGTCTGCGTAGGTTGGGCCAATGCCGCGGCCGGTGGTACCAATCGCGCGCTTGCCAAGGAAGCGCTCAGAAACCTTATCGATGGTTACGTTGTAAGGGGTGATCACGTGTGCGTTTGCAGAAACACGAAGCTTTGAGGTGTCAATGCCACGGGCGTTTAGAGCTTCAATCTCTTGGAACAAAACTGATAGGTCAATCACAACACCGTTTGAAATTACCGGCACAACGCCCGGGGTCAAAATACCCGAAGGAAGAAGGTGTAGGGCGTACTTTTCGTTTCCGATTACAACTGTGTGGCCAGCGTTGTTTCCACCGTTGAACTTCACCACGTAATCAATGTGCTCTGCTAGAAGGTCTGTGGCCTTGCCTTTACCTTCGTCACCCCATTGGGCTCCAATAATCACTACTGCAGGCATATGCGTACCCCTTTATTGAAAGGACTCGTACGCGATGGCGTACAGCCAAGTTTACCGCTTATTAAAGACGTGGTGCATGACCCATTGGTGCATGGTGATTGCCGCAGCGGCCGAGGCATTGATTGAGCGGGTTGAGCCAAACTGGGTGATTTCAAGCACAACCTCGGCTGCCTCAATGGCAGCCTCTGACAGCCCTGGCCCCTCTTGGCCAAACAACAGCACGCACTCTTCAGGCAGGGCGTACTCTTCAATCTTTTTACAGCCGGGCACGTTGTCGATTGCAATAATCGGCAGGTTGCGCTCTCTGGCCCAGGCCACAAACTCTTCAACGGTTGGGTGGTGGCTCACGTGCTGGTAGCGGTCGGTGACCATTGCCCCGCGGCGGTTCCAACGGCGGTTACCAATGATGTGAACCTCTTCGGCCAAGAATGCGTTTGCCGTGCGCACGATTGAACCGATGTTTAGATCGTGCTGCCAGTTTTCAATTGCAACGTGATACTTGTGACGGCGTCGATCAAGCTCGGCGATGATTGCTTCCATCTTCCAGTAGCGAAACTTATCAAGCACGTTTCTGGTGTCACCGTTGATTAGCAACTCTGGGTCAAGAATTGATTCCGGGTTTGGCGCATCTGGCGTACCTGCATCTTCTGGCCACTCACCCTGCCAAGGCCCAACTCCCCAGGTGGTTAGCTCTGGTGATGGATTGTCTTCGTTAATCAATTCTTTTTACCTGCGTAGCTTTTGCGTCTGATGGTTAGTAGCACTGAGGCAATTACACCACTTATCAAGCTTGCTACTAGCACCGCAACAACACCCAGCTGCGCCTGCTCGCCAGAGTGTTTGAATGCAAGCTCACTAATCAGTAGCGAAACGGTGAAACCAACTCCGGCTAGAGAGCCAATCGCTGCGATGTCCCACCAACTGATCCCCTTAGACAACTCGGCCTTCGTGAACCGGGCCGCCAAGAAGGCACCCAAAAATACACCGATAGGTTTACCCACAACCAACCCAAGAATTACACCCAGCGCTAAAGGCGATTGCAAGACTTTTGCAAGGTCAAAGTTTTCCAAACTAACGCCAGATGCAAAGAAAGCAAAAATTGGAACAGCTATAGCCGCCGAGTATGGGTGCACGATGTGCAAGACATTGTCACCAGCTGAATGATGCTCGCCAGGTTTCTTGTGCATGTTCATGAGCAAACCCATTGCAATTCCCGCAACCGTTGCGTGCACACCGCTCTCGTGAACGAAATACCAAATCAAAATTGCTAGTGGAATGTATAGGTACCAGCCCTTAATGCCTTTGCGTTGCATTAATCCAAAAGCCACTAGTAATGCAGCGGCAATCAATAGTGGCATCAGTGCAAATTTTGATGAGTAGAAAATCGCAATCACGATAATTGCGCCTAGATCATCAACCACCGCAAGAGTAAGCAAAAATGCCCTTAGCTCGATTGGCAACTGTCTGCCAACGACCGCAAGAATCGCAAGTGCGAATGCAATATCGGTTGCCATTGGAATTCCCCAACCAATCAAAGAATTCTGACCAAGGTTGATGGCAATAAAAATAGTGGCTGGCAAAATCATTCCACCAAGAGCAGCCGCCACCGGCACAAGTGCTTGAGTTTTTTCTCTTAATGAGCCGTGAACCAGTTCGTGTTTTAGTTCAATCCCCGCGGCAAAAAAGAAAACGGCAAGTACTGCATCGGCAGCCCAGGTGCTGATGCTGAGGTTTAGGTGAAGAAATTCTGGGCCAACTTTGGTGTTTCTAAGGTCAAAGAACCACTGCTGCAGCGGACTGTTAGCTATAACTAGGGCGATTAGGGCAGCCGCCAGTAGTAGGGCGCCGCCAACTGTTTCGTTGCGCAGCGTCTCTGAGAGCCAACCCCGCTGGGCGCCAGCAATTTTCATCCAGAGTTTTACACGCTTTTTCACGTTTACTGAGTCTTGCCTAGAAGTACCTGATGAGGATGTATGGCAAAACCATGGCTGTTGATACCAAGGTCACGGGAACTCCATATTTTGCGAATTTCCAGAACGAAATCTTGATTCCGTTTGCGTGTGCCAGACCAATTGCAACAACGTTTGCACTTGCTCCAACAATTGTCATGTTGCCACCAAAGTCTGCACCAAAAGCAAGGGCCCACCAAAGACCATCGTTGGTGATAGTTGAAATAGAGCCGTTAAGTTGTTCAATCACGGGAGTCATGGACGCAACGTATGGGATGTTGTCAACAATTCCTGAAACCAATGCAGAGACAACTACAATTGCGCCTGCAGCAAGAGCGCCATCATCACCTACGAGTGCACCAATGTAATCGGCAACAACTTTGAGGGCGCCAACATTTACCAAAGCGCCAACCATCACAAATAATCCCGCGAAGAAAACCAAAGTTCCCCACTCAACATCACGCGCAAACTGATCTGGTTTCAATTTGCTAATCAGCACTAGTAGTCCAGCGCCCATCATTGCAATCACCGATGGTTCAAGGTGCAGCACTCCGTGTAGTACGAAGGCCGCAATAACAATTGTTAGAACTGAAACACTTTTTACTAGCAATGATTTATCGGTGATGAATGAAGTGGCATCAAGCTCCATCACCTTTGCGCGATCCTCTGGAGAATTTTTCAGATCTTTGCGGAACATGAAGACAAGCATTGGAACAATGACGGCTATGACAACCAAAACCATTGGTGCCATATGAATCAAAAATTCGTTGAAATCTAGCCCTGCCTTTGAAGCGATAATGATGTTAGGAGGGTCACCAATCAAAGTTGCCGCACCACCAATGTTGGATATAAATACCTCGGCCAAAATAAACGGAACTGCGTTTACCTTTAGATATTTGGCAACCATAAATGTCATAGGAACAGCAAGAAGAATTGTGGTCACGTTGTCTAGCAATGCCGAAGCAAATGCAACCAGTAGCAAGATGTAAACAAATGCCTGGCGAGGGCGACCTTTGGCCAGTTGAATGGCTTTCACGGCCAAGAATTCAAATAGACCGGTTTTGTGAATCACACCAACGATGATCATCATGCCAAGCAGCAAGAAGATTACATTCCAGTCGATACCGGTTTCGTGGCTATAGAAAGCCTCATCTGCTCCGGTCGCGCCAATCAAGATCATTGCGGCGGCACCGGCACTAACCACAGCAACGCGGTTGATTTTCTCGGTGGCAATAAAGATGTATGCAATCAAAAAGACTGCTACGGCGGCAATAGTTAACATTTGAACCCGTTCGGTCGTCGACAATTTACTTTGCCGACCCGACTTCCCAGCACACCAGTTATAAGGATAACCCAAGGGGTGCCCCTGCTACCCTTGACCTATGGCAGATCGCAGCAAAATAACTTCTTGGCTCACCGACATGGATGGCGTGCTGGTGCACGAAGGTCATGTTCTACCAGGAGCCGCTGAGCTAATCGCCAAGTGGCAGGCAAATGACACTCCTTTCTTGGTGCTAACCAACAACAGCATCTACACCCCACGCGACCTATCGGCCCGACTAACCAGCGGCGGCCTAAATGTGCCAGAAGATCGCATCTGGACCTCGGCTCTTGCTACCGCAGCCTTTCTTGACAAGCAAATGCCTAAGGGCAGCGCCTATGTGATTGGTGAGACTGGGCTCACCCAGGCCCTGCACGACATTGGCTATGTACAGACAGATAACAACCCGGACTACGTGGTTCTCGGTGAGACCCGTAACTTCAACTTTGAGAACCTAACCAAGGCAATCCGTCTGATCAATGCCGGCGCACGCTTCATTGCCACCAACCCAGATGCCACCGGCCCTTCAGCCGAGGGTCCGTTGCCGGCCACCGGTTCTGTAGCCGCACTTATTACTAAGGCCACCGGCATGGAGCCATACATTGTTGGAAAGCCAAACCCAATGATGTTCCGTAGCGCCATGCGCAAGATCGGCGCGCACTCTGAATCAACCGGCATGATCGGCGACCGTATGGACACCGACGTCGTAGCCGGAATCGAAGCCGGCCTGCACACCGTGCTGGTTTTGACCGGTATTGCCGATGATGCTGAGATTCGCAAGTATCCGTTTAGACCAACAGAGATTCTGCAGTCTGTTCAGGATTTGGTTTAGCCAAGTTGAATCGCGAGGCAACTCTTTATTCTGGGCGCCTAGAACTTAGGCACATCTCGTCGGATGAGTTGATTGCTCTCGCAGAGCAGCCTGAAAGTTTCTTTCTTTATAAGCTTCGCGTTCCATACGTGATCGAAAACGAAGAGAACAACAAGTGGCTCTTTAGAAACATGTTTCTAAAAAACACCGATGAACGCGTTGGCCAAATGTCATTTCATTTGCCACCTGATGAAAACGGAATGATTGAAGTTGGTCTTGACGTTGAAGAAATGTATCGCAGAAATGGTTTTGCAACTGAAGCCCTGAAAACATTTTGGTTATGGGCTTGCGATCAACCAGAAGTAAAGATTTTACGATACACGGTAAGCGCTAGCAATCACCCGTCAATGCGCATCATTCAAAAATTTGGCTTCTCTCACGTTGGACAACAAATTGATGAAGAAGATGGCCCAGAAGAAATCTTTGAAATGAGCGCCGACGTGTTCAAAGAAAGATTTGC
>JAHEGM010000053.1 GCA_024645105.1 Rhodoluna sp. | reverse complement strand
CCAGTGACGGCCGAATTGTTTCTGGCTGCAATGTTGAGAACGCCTCATACGGTTTAACACTGTGCGCCGAGTGTTCGTTGGTGAGTGAGCTAGCAATGTCTAGCGGCAACTCTGGCCCGGCCAAGTTGGTTGCCTTCACCTGCGTTGATGGTCACGGAAATATCTTGATGCCTTGCGGTCGCTGCCGTCAGTTATTGTTCGAGCACTCTGCCAAGGGAATGGTGCTTGAGACCGTATCTGGTTTCAAAACAATCGATGAGGTAATCCCAGATGCGTTTGGGCCACGTGACCTAGATGAGCGCGCTCTCTAAGCGCAAGAAAGAATCCATGTCTGAATTTTCTGCTCCCGAATTAATCATTGCCAAGCGCGACAAAAATGAACTTAGTACTGAGCAAATCGATTGGCTAATTGCCAACTACACCAGTGGGGTAGTAGCCGACGAGCAGATGTCGGCTATGGCCATGGCCATTTTGCTAAACGGCATGAGCCGCCGCGAAATCAAAGATCTAACTTTGGCAATGATTGCCTCGGGCGAGCGGTTGAGCTACGAGGGCTTAGGTATGCCTACCGCCGACAAACACTCAACCGGTGGAGTTGGCGACAAAATCACTTTGCCGCTTGCACCTTTGGTTGCAGTTTTTGGAGTTGCAGTGCCACAGCTTTCTGGCCGCGGTTTGGGTCACACCGGCGGAACGCTAGACAAGCTTGAATCCATTCCTGGTTGGCGTGCACAGATTTCTAACGAAGAATTCCACCAGCAGCTGGCCGATATTGGCGCGGTTATTTGTGCCGCCGGTTCTGGCCTTGCCCCAGCCGACCGCAAGCTCTACTCACTTCGCGATGTGACCGGAACCGTTGAGGCAATTCCTTTGATTGCGTCATCAATCATGTCTAAAAAAATCGCCGAGGGTACCCAGTCGTTGGTGCTTGATGTAAAAGTAGGCTCCGGTGCGTTCATGAAAAACATCGAACGCGCGAGAGAGCTAGCCACAGTGATGGTGCAGCTTGGTCAAGATGCGGGCGTAAACACCTCAGCCCTGCTCACCGATATGTCAACGCCTTTGGGTTTGGAGATCGGAAATGCGCTAGAGGTAAAAGAATCGCTAGAGGTGCTCTCTGGTGGCGGACCAGCAGACGTTGTTGAAATCACAATTGAGTTGGCACGCGAGATGCTTCGTCTTGCCGGTAAGCCAGACGCCGATGTAGAGGCCGCACTGAAAGATGGCCGCGCAATGGATAAATGGCGTCAAATGATTTCTGCTCAGGGCGGCGACCCAGATGCCAAGCTGCCTGAGGCAAACGAACACCATGTGGTCACAGCAACTGCATCGGGGCTCCTAAGTGAGCTTGATGCCCTGCAGGTGGGCACCGCCTCTTGGCGCCTTGGTGCCGGCCGTGCTCGCAAAGAAGACGACGTGCAATTTGGCGCAGGTATCACCTTGCACGCGCAACTTGGCGACAGGGTTGAAGCCGGTGCGCCGCTGATGACCCTGCACACCAATGAACCAGAGCGGTTCGAACGCGCTTTGGCGGCTCTCGAAGGTTCCTTTAAGATTGAGGCTTCGGCACCAACACGAAAGATTGTGTTGGAGCGCATCAGCGGCTAAGGCCAAAACGAAAGAGGCAACCCAATGGCAAACTTCGATATCCGTTCGTTGCCTAAGATTTCACTGCACGATCACCTAGACGGTGGCCTGCGCCCGCAGAGCATCGTTGAGATGGCTGCCGAGATTGGCTACGCATTGCCAGCCGATAACGCCAAAGACCTGCGCAAGTGGTTTGAGAAATCTGCCGACTCAGGTTCGCTAGTTGAGTACCTAAAAACTTTTGATGTGACCACCGCTGTGATGCAGACCCGTGAGCACCTAACTCGCGTTGCCCGCGAATTTGTTCTTGACCTTGCTAACGACGGCGTCATCTACGGAGAGATTCGTTGGGCGCCAGAGCAGCACCTAACCCGGGGACTAACTCTTGATGAAACTGTTGAGGCTGTTCAAGACGGTCTTGAAGAGGGGATGCAACTGGTTGAGGCTCAGGGTGGCTTCATTCGCACCGGTCAGTTGGTAACCGCAATGCGTCACGCTGATCGTGGCCTTGAAATCGCCGAGCTTGCAGTTCGTCACCGCAATAACGGTGTAGTTGGTTTTGATATCGCCGGCGCCGAGAAGGGCTTTTTGCCAAGCCGCCACAAGGTGGCATTTGATTACCTTGCCAACGAGTTGTTTCCGGTAACCGTGCACGCGGGTGAGGCAGATGGCGTTGAGAGCATCAAAGACGCAATCGTTTCAGGCCGCGCGCTTCGCCTAGGTCACGGAGTGCGCATCGTTGAAGACATCATGTTCAGCCGCACCGAGGGCGAGACAGATCTTGTTGTGCTTGGCCCGGTCGCCGAGTGGGTGCACGACCGCGGAATTGTTCTTGAGACATCACCTTCTTCAAACTTGCAAACCGGTGCCATCTCGCTTCTAGGCGAAACCATGTCAGACCACCCGTTTGACATTCTTTATGACCTTGGCTTCAAGGTGACCGTAAACACCGATAACCGTCTAATGAGCGGAACCTCGCTTACTCGAGAGATGGAACTTTTGGTTGACACCTTTGGCTACAACCTTGATGACCTTGAGATCTTCCAGATGAACGCGGCAGAGGGCGCCTTCCAGGCGATTGATGACCGCGAAGAATTAATTGAAATGATCAACGAAGGCTTTGAAGCTGCCCGCGGCTTCGGCAAATAAGAATGTCATTCGCAAAACTTGCCGAGGCTTTTGGCGAAGACTCAATTAGAGTTCTTGCCGTTGCTCTGGATCGCGAGCACGCGGTGGAGTTATCGGGTGATTTATTGGTTTCAAGTGGCAGGGTCACGCCAGACTATGTGACGCAAATGGTTGATGTGCTTGATACACATGGCCCGTACTTTGTTGTTGCGCCCGGAATTGCCCTAGCTCATGCAAAGCCTTCCGAGGTGGTGCTTTCAACGGGTCTTAGTTTGGTTACTCTCGCCGACCCAGTGGTGTTTGGCCACGAATCAAATGACCCGGTGCGGCTGGTAATTGGCTTGTGCGCAGTAGATCACGATTCGCACATAGAGATGCTTGCCGAGCTTTCTGCTTTGCTTAGTGATGAAGCCTCTGTTAATTCCCTGTTAAATGCAGTAGATACCGAACACATTCGCAACTTGTTCTGACCCGGCAAGGCAGAATGGGGTTATGAAGATAATCGCGGTTTGTGGAATGGGCATTGGCACATCAGTACTACTAAAGATGAATGCCGAGAAAGTTCTATCTCAGTTGGGCATTGAAGCAACTGTTGAAGCCACCGATATGAAAACCGCTCGCGAATCTCGCGACGCGCAGGTTATTTTGACCACTCCGGATCTTGCTCAATTGTTGACCGGCCTGCCTTCGGAGATCATCACGATTGATCACTTCTTTGACCTGGAAGAGCTCACCAAGAAACTAAGTGCTTCTTTGCTCTAAGGCTTTTACTTCAGAAGCGCCTGCATAGCCTGGTTCAAAGCAGCAAGCGATGATTCGGCCTGAAGCTTAGATTCACTAACCGCCTGCAGATAACACTTGAGTTTTGGCTCTGTGCCAGAAGGTCGCACAATCACACGACGACCGTCTGCCAAATCAAAGCGCAACCCATCTGTTGAGCCAAGCGTTGCTGAACCAATCTTTAGATCTGTGAAGTTTGCCGCAACTCCGTCAATTTCTGTAGGCGGGTTGTTTCGAAGCTTGCTCATTATTTGGTCAATCACGGATAGGTCTGTGACTCTGATTGAGATTTGACCGGTTGCAAAATAACCAAACATTTCACCCAGCGCGACTAGGTGAGATTCCAGGCTCTTGCCTTCTACGGCTAGTTGGGTGGCCAGGGCGCTAATGATCAGCGCGGCTGAGATGCCATCTTTATCTGGAGTGCGAGCAGGGTCTACGCAGTAGCCCAGGGCCTCTTCGTAGCCAAAAATAAGGCCAGGTACTTTAGAGATCCATTTGAAACCGGTTAGGGTTTCGCGGTAGTCCAAATCAAAATGCTCTGCCACCTTTGAAAGCACCGAGCTAGAAACTATGGAACAAGCCAAGGTTCCTTTTTTACCCTCGGCAACTGCGCGTCTGGCCATTTCGTAGCCCAGAATTAAGCCAATTTCATCACCGGTTAGTCGGCGCCAGCCTGCTGCAGCCGATGAATCTGGAATTCCAATCGCCAAGCGGTCTGCATCTGGGTCATTTGCCAAAATCAGATCTGCGCCCACTTCGTTGGCCTTGGCAAAGCTAAGGTCCATAGCGCCTGGTTCTTCTGGGTTTGGAAATGCCACGGTGGGAAATCTTCCGTCTGGCAGAAGTTGGGCATCAACGGTGATTGGGCGGGCTAGACCTACGGCCTCAAAAAGTTTTTCTACTACGTGCCAACCAACGCCGTGCATGGCCGTGTAGACAATCTTGAGTGATTCGCCATCAAGAATTTCGCCGGTCAAGCTTGCCGTCTCGCCAACATAAGCTTGACGCAATTCATCACCCACTATTTGGAAGTCATCGCTCTTTGGAATTGATTCAAAAGTTTGGCTTTCGGCAACTTTTCTAATTTTTGCGGCAATTTCTTTATCGGTTGGTGAAATTATTTGAGAGCCGCCGTTTGTGCCACCAAGATAAACCTTGTAACCGTTGTCGCGAGGTGGGTTGTGCGATGCAGTCACCATGATTGCCGCAGAGGTAGCCAGGTGCTTGCCCGCAAAGGCCAAAACCGGAGTTGGCACCACGCCATCAAACAAAATCGTTCTAATTCCGGCTGCGGCAAGAATTTGCGCCGAGTCTCTGGCAAAGACCGCGCTGTTAATTCTGCCGTCAAAACCAATCACCACTGATGGGTCCTCAGAAAAATGTTCCAGCACGTAATCGCGAATACCTGCAGCCGCTTGGGCAACCAAAACTCTGTTCATGCGGTTGGGGCCAGCGCCAAGTTCGCCACGAAGGCCAGCGGTACCAAAATCAAGTCTGCTGTTCATGCGATCTGCCAATGCGGCCGAGTCGCCGGTATCAATTAGCTGCAGCAGTTCAGCTTTGGTTTCTGGGTCTGGGTCTTGTGCCGCCCAAGCAGAGGCTTGGGCCAGAAGCTGTGAATCCATTTTTAGATCTTCGCCACAATCTGAGCAAGCAATGCACTGATGCGAGATTCGGCATCTTTACCGGCCTGAAGTACTTCGGCGTGACTCAGCGGCTCTTTTTGAATTCCGGCTGCAAGATTGGTGATCAGAGATAGACCAAGAATTTCCATTCCGGCTTCACGAGCGGCAATTGCTTCGAGTGAGGTTGACATGCCAACAATGTGGCCACCAATGTTTTTGGCCATTTGAACTTCGGCCGGAGTTTCGTAGTGCGGTCCGCGGAATTGGCAGTACACGCCTTCGTCAAGACTGGCATCTACGGTTCGGGCAACCTCGCGCAGGCGCTTTGAGTAAAGATCTGTTAGGTCAACAAATTTTGCGCCCTCAAGTGGGCTATCGGCGGTCAGATTAATGTGATCGCTGATCAGGACCGGTGTACCAGGCTTCCAGGTTTCTTTAATTCCGCCGGCACCGTTGGTGAGAATCATGGTCTTGACTCCGGCTGCAGCCGCGGTGCGAACACCGTGAGCTACTCGGCGAACTCCGTGGCCCTCGTAGTAGTGGGTTCTTGCACCAAGAACCAGGGCGTGTTTTCCGTTTGGAAGTTTGATTGAACGAATGGTGGCAACGTGCCCCTGTACCGCTGGGGCGGAGAAGCCCACAATTTGGGTTGCTTCCACTGTGGCAACAGTTTCGCCAATTAGGTCTGCGGCCTTTGCCCAGCCAGAACCAAGGGTAAGCGCGATATCGTGCTTGGCTACTCCGGTTAGTTCGGCAATTGACGCTGCGGCCTGGGCGGCGATTTCAAAGGGATTGGCAGCTGAATTATCTAGTGGGTTGTTCATGGTTCGAGTCTACGACTGGCAGAATGGGGTAAGTGAGCGATAACCAAATCAAAAAACACCACATTGTCATAATTGGCGGCGGCCCTGGCGGCTACGAAGCAGCCTTGGCCGGAATTCAGCTTGGCGCAGAGGTAACCCTCATTGAGCGTTCCGGCATTGGTGGTGCCGCGGTGCTCACTGACGTTGTTCCTTCGAAGACTCTTATCGCCACAGCCGAGGCCGCACAGCGAGTGGCTCACGCCGAAAACCTTGGCGTTTATTTCTCTATCGATGGTGAAAAAGTAAACCCAAAGACCGAGATTGATCTTGGCCTGGTGAACGAGCGCCTACTAAATCTTGCCCACGCGCAATCAGAAGACATGCACGACCAGCTAATTCAGGCGGGTGTGCGAGTGATTGATGGCATGGGTCGTCTTGATGGAAACCACCACGTAGTCGTAGACGCAATTGAAGACGGAAAGTCGGAGCGCCTAGAGGCTAAGACCATCATCATTGCCGTTGGTGGTCACCCTCGTCAGCTTGACACCGCAAAGCCAGACGGCAAGAGAATTCTTACCTGGACTCAGCTTTATAACCTCGATGAACTTCCAGAGCACATGATTGTGGTTGGTTCCGGTGTGACCGGTGCCGAGTTTGCTTCGGCATATCGCGCACTCGGCAGCCAAGTTACTTTGGTTTCAAGCCGCGATACCGTTTTGCCTGGCAACGATGCCGACGCAGCGCAACTTCTTGAGCACGTCTTTCGCAATAACGGAATCAACGTGATGAACAAGACTCGCGCAGAGAAGGTGGTTAACACCGGTGCCGGGGTAGAGGTGACTCTTGCCGACGGTTCGGTAATTAAGGGATCGCACTGTTTGATGGCTGTGGGTTCTATTCCTAACACCGCAGGCCTAGGTCTTGAAGAAGCCGGAGTGGTCCTTACTGAGTCTGGTCACATTCAGGTGAATAAGGTGGCCCGTACCTCAAGAGCAAACGTTTATGCGGTTGGCGATTGCAGCACCTTCCTGCCGCTTGCTTCAGTAAGTGCAATGCAGGGTCGCACCGCGGTGTTCCACACCATGGGTGATGTGGCAACCCCAACCGAGGTGCGAAACGTTGCCTCAAATGTTTTCACCGCTCCAGAAATTGCATCAGTTGGCTGGATGGAACAAGACATCAAAGACGGCAAGGTCAACGGCTACGTAGAAAAGATTGATCTAAACGCAAACCCGCGCGCCAAGATGCAGGGCATTGACGTTGGCTTTATCAAGTTGATTTGTTCAACCGGTGGCACTGTGATTGGTGGAGTTATTGTTGCTCCACGAGCCTCTGATTTGATCTACTCAATTGCCATTGCCATCGAAAACAGATTGACGGCCGATGAGCTTGCTCGCACATTCACCGTGTACCCGTCACTCAGCGAAACAATTAGCAACGCGGCTCGTGCTCTGCACAAGCCAAATGTGTAACTTCGCGAGGGCCGAGCGTGGGCGAAGCTGTGCTGAGACACTCTGCCCGAAGCGTGTGCGAGTTACTTACTCTTCAATTTCTAGCAAAACTGTTCCAGCCGGAACGGTAGTGCCAACCTCTGCGGTAACAGACTTAATCTTTCCGCTGCGGTGAGCGTTGATTGGCTGCTCCATCTTCATGGCCTCAAGCACAACAACTAGGTCACCTTCTTGAACGGTTTCGCCAACCGCAACGGCAATTTTCACAACCGTTGACTGCATCGGAGCCTTGATGGTGTTGCCGCTGCCACCACCGGCGGTGGCGTGTGAGTGGCTTTTGCGCTTTGGCGCGTGACCTGCTGGCACACCGCTTGCCGCGGTAGAGCCAAGCAAACGCTTAGGCAGTGACACTTCAATGCGCTTGCCATCAACTTCTACAACCACATTGTTGCGCTCGGCTGGTTCTTCACCGGCTTCGGCAACTCCAGACCAAGCTGGAATATCGTTTACCCACTCGGTTTCGATCCATCGGGTGTAAATGCCAAACTTGTTTGCCGCTGCATCGCCGATGAATGCCGGGTCGTTAACGATCTTGCGGTGGAAAGGCAAAACGGTAGGTAGACCGGCAACTTCCATTTCGGCAAGCGCACGACGAGAACGAGCCAGTGCCTCTTCGCGAGTTGCGCCGGTAACAATTAGCTTGGCAACCATCGAGTCAAACGAACCAGAAATTACATCGCCAGATTCAACACCGGTGTCAACGCGAACGCCAGGGCCTGATGGAGCCTTGAAAACATGAACCGGTCCTGGTGCTGGCATAAAGTTTCTGCCGGCATCTTCTCCGTTGATGCGAAATTCAAATGAGTGGCCCTTGATAACTGGGTCGGCGTAATCAAGCACGCCACCTTCGGCCAAACGGAATTGTTCGCGCACAAGGTCAATGCCGGTAACTTCTTCGGAAACCGGGTGCTCAACCTGCAAGCGGGTGTTCACCTCAAGGAACGAGATCGTGCCATCTTGGGCAACTAGGAACTCACAGGTTCCCGCACCCTGATAGCCAACCTCTTTCAAAATTGCTTTTGATGAACTGTAAAGACGCTCAATCTGATCCTTGGTTAGGAACGGAGCTGGTGCTTCTTCAACAAGTTTTTGGTGACGACGCTGTAGTGAGCAGTCGCGAGTAGAAACAACTACAACGTTTCCGTATGCGTCGGCAAGACACTGGGTTTCTACGTGACGCGGTTTTTCCAAATACTTTTCAACGAAACATTCACCGCGACCAAAAGCGGCAATCGCCTCACGTGTTGCCGATTCAAATAGTTCCGCGACCTCTTCTTCTTTATAGGCAACCTTGATGCCTCGGCCACCGCCACCAAACGCCGCCTTGATTGCAACCGGCAAACCGTATTGCTTGACAAAATCCAAAACTTCTGCGGCACCCGATACCGGGTCAAGGGTTCCTGGGGCCAGCGGTGCGCCAGCTTTTTCGGCAACGTGACGAGCAGAAACCTTGTCGCCAAGTTGTTCGATTGCATTAGGTGATGGTCCAATCCAAATCAAACCAGCGTCAATAACCGCCTGAGCAAAACTTGCGTTCTCAGCAAGGAAACCGTAGCCCGGGTGAACCGCGTCGGCACCAGACTTCTTAGCGATGCCCATGATCTTTTCAATTACCAGATAGGTTTCTGGCCCAGTAGTTCCGTTCAGCGAATAAGCCTCGTCGGCTAGCTTCACGTGCATGGCATCCCGGTCTTGGTCTGCGTAAATCGCAACCGACTGAATACCTGCATCCTTGGCGGCTCTTGCGATGCGCACGGCAATTTCGCCGCGGTTAGCAATGAGGACCTTGGTGATCTTTTTTGGGCTTGAAGTCATAATTCACAAGCCTATTGGCTAAAAAGGGCCAATTATTGGCCCAAAATCACAAAAAAATTTGAAATCTGTTGTGAAAAGATCCAGTGACGTGGGCTATTTGTTCCAGAGCGAAACGTATTCCACGCCCAAACCGTTCACTAAATCGCGAAGGGTTGGCAGACTCAGGCCAATAACCGTATGAGCATCACCTTCGATTGAGCGCAAGAACGCTCCGCCCAGGCCATCAATGGTGAAGGCCCCGGCCACCTTTAGCGGTTCCCCGGTAGCTACGTAGGCCTCGATCTCTTTATCGGTGATGTCAGCAAAATGCACGATAGAACTTGAAACCCGGCCATTGGCAGGGCTCAGCTGGCCCGCCACCGGATTGCGGTTATCAATCACCCAGTGGCCAGAAAACAAGGTACCGGCGCGGCCACGCATAGCCTGCCAGCGGGCGCGAGCTACCTCAGGGTCGTGGGGCTTGCCGAGCGATTTGCCGTCAAAGTCCAAAGATGAATCGCAACCCACAATAATCGCGCCGGCTGCATCGGGGTGATCTAGAACTGCCTCGGCCTTGGCCTTGGCCAAAATGTGCACCATGTCGGCAGTGGAGTTGATTAGCCCCATCTGGCTGGCGCGCTCGGCAACGGCATCTTCATCAACGCCCGGGGAAATAGTGGTTGGTTCAATGCCGCCGGCACGAAGCAGGGCCAGGCGGGCGGGTGAGGTGGATGCAAGTACTAAACGAGTCACACCGATACTCTGGCACACTTGTCAGGTGAACAAAACTACAAACTGGGTCGGCCAGAATCTAACCCTCGAAATCGAGAAGGTTGCCCACGGCGGCGTTTTCGTTGCCCGCCACGACGGACGAGTGGTTTTTGTATCACACGTATTGCCCGGCGAAAAGGTTCAGGCCTTGGTTTATGAGGATCGCGGTGGTTCATTCTGCCGAGCCGAGCCAACTCAAATTCTTGAAGCATCACCGGATCGTGTGAAGCACTTCTGGAAGCAGGCCGGCCCCGGTGGTGCCGGTGGTGCCGAGTTTGGTCACATTACCCTTGCTCGTCAGCGCGAGCTAAAAGCAGATGTTCTTGAAGAAGCCCTGCAGCGCATGGCCGGAATTGAACTTCGCCCCGTGGTTGAAGCGGCACCCGGCGACGATGATGCAAACGGTCTTGGCTACCGAACCCGAGTGCAACTGCACGTAGATGAGGCCGGCACAGTTGGCCCGTACCGCGAACGCAGTCACGAGGTAATTAAGGTGCGCGATCTTCCGCTGGCGGTTGATGAAATTCGCGAACTTGAATTTCAAAATAAGAATTTTCAGGATGTGCGCAAGATTGAGGTTGCAGTTTCTAGCACCGGTCAAGTGCAGTGGAAGATTGATAAAAAACTAAAAGGTGACGAGCGTTTGATCGAGCGTGCAGCCGGCCGAACATTCCGCATTAGCGGCGGCGGTTTTTGGCAGGTTCATAAAAAGGCGGCCGATGTGTTGACCGGTGCTGTCAACGAAATGATTGCGGCTGCCGGCATTGATTTAGAGGCCGACAACCTAGACCTCTACGGCGGAGTTGGCCTATTCACCGGAGCCGTTGCAGCAAAGTTTGGCAAAGAGCTGCGCATGACATCTGTTGAGTCATTCAGAGTGGCAACAGATGATGCAACCTTGAACCTTGCAGACCTTCCAAAGGTTAAAGCTGTTTGTTCTGCTACCGAACGCTTCTTAAATGAGCGAGTGGGTAATTTGGACAAAGGCGGCAAGGCGGTAAGCCCAAAGAATTCAACAATTATTCTTGACCCACCGCGTGCTGGCGCCGGAGCCAAGGTGGTTGAGCAGTTGCTTGCCATAAACCCTGCACACATTGTTTATGTGGCCTGTGACCCAATCGCGCTTGCCCGTGATCTTAAGCCCCTGCTTGCTGGTGGCTACGAACTTAAGAAGCTTCGCGCTTTTGATTTGTTTCCGCACACTCACCACGTTGAAGCTGTTGCAAGTTTGGTTAGAAAGGGTTAAAAGGTGGAGCTGCTGCCAAAAGATAAACCCATCTGTGTTGCAATCGTTGATGACCACGATGCAATCAGGTTTGCTTTTAAGGCCGCCTGTGCAGATTTTGGATTTGAATTTTGCACCTCGGCTGGCTCGGTAACTGCCTTACTTGAAGAAAACCCAAACCTAAAGTGCGATGTGATCGTGATGGACTTGTCGTTGGCCGACGGTTCAATCGTTGCCGAAAATGTTACCGCACTTCTAAAGACCGGCGCGCAGGTGGTGATCTTCAGCATCGCAGACAAGCAGAACTTGGTTCGCGCAGCTCTCAAGGCCGGTGCGGCAACTCTGGTTACAAAGTCTCAATCAATGCAAGAACTTGGTGCCGCAATTCGTTTGGTTGCCGAGGGTGTTTATGTGAACAATCTGCAGACCACGGCCGCCATCGACGGCGACGCTGATTTCAAGACTGCCGCACTTTCCCCACGTGAGCGTGAAGTGCTCAGCCTTTACGCCTCCGGCTTTGCACTCAAGCAAGTGGCCAATGAATTGAACATAAAAGTCTCAACCGCAAAAGAGCACATTGACCGCGTGCGAGTCAAATACTCCAACATCGGCCGACCTGCATCAACCAAGACAGATCTTTTGGTTCGCGCCATCGAAGACGGAATTCTCGAAGAGAGCTCTTTGTAATCATGGGCGTCACCAGAGTTGATGCAAACCGCACACTAGCTCTATCGCGCGTAAACCTGTTGCTTGGTCGCGTATTTTCTGTTGCCGCACCAATCATCGCTTTTCAGATGCTCAGCAATGGCATAGCGCAAAATTCAAATCACGATCTGAATCAATTTTGGTTTTGGCTCAACTGGGTTTCTTTGGCAGCAAGTTACACCTGGATGGCCGCATCAATCTGGATTCTTGGTGACGCCGTAATCGCATACCGAGCAATTGTTCTGGTTTCAATATTTAGCCTGTCCACTTGGGCGCTGCAGCTAGGAGATGAAATTCTGCGACCAGGTGAACAACCTTGGATTTGGTGGGGTGTAGGTATTGCCGGGGTTGCGGCAATTGGCGGTTTCTCTGCTCCGGTAACCGGTGTGATTTTGTTATTGCTTCCAGCAATTTGGTTTGCAATTCAGGTGTCCGATGTCGGCGCTCCGGTGGACCCGTGGTTGGCGTTTCAAGATGCAACCTTCACCTTTTTGTTTTCTTCCGTGGTTGTTGCCTTTGTCGCGGTGATGAAATACGAGGCGGCCAAGGTTGATACCGCAAATCACGCCGCAGGTTTGGCGGCGATAGAGCTAGCAAAGGCTGACGCCATTGTGCGAGAGCGCGATCGAGTAGATGCTCTGGTGCACGATTCTGTGCTGACCACTCTGCTACTTGCGGCAAATGCCTCATCAACAGATGAAGAAAAAGAAGCAGAACTGCTTGCCAAAGCAGCAATTGCCAAATTACAAAGCGCCAACACTGCTGTAGCCTCAGACGAAACTATTTCTATCAGCAGCCTATTTACCGCCCTTGAGTTTGCAGTGCACAGGCAGTCTGCCGAGGTCTCAGTTGATGTCGAAAACTCAAGCGATTTTGAGATACCGGGTGAGGTCGCCGCTGCAGTTACCGAGTCAACTTTGCAGGCGCTGGCTAACTCACTTCACCACGCGGGTAGGGCTGCTAAGCGTCAAGTCTTACTTCGCGGCACAAAAGGCGGCATCAAAATTGTAGTGAAAGATAACGGCAAAGGTTTTAGACCAAGCAGAATCCCTAAGAACCGTCTTGGGCTAAAACTTTCCATTATTGGTCGCATGAAATCAGTTGATGGTCGAGTATTTATTGATTCAAAAATAGGTGTCGGCACAAACGTGGTTATTGAATGGGGTGCAAAATGATTCGCATTCCTCGTTGGCTGGTTGGCGTGCTTGGCACATTGTTTGCTCTGTTCCACGCTGGTTTGGGCTTTTCAAATATTCCTGATTCCACCGAACCATTCGTTGCAGTTGCGGCGCTCACCATTTACTTAGCAACGGTGTTGCCAACCATTATCTTGTTTCGTGGCCCAAATCTGCCAACTGCCCAAGCGCTTTTGAACTTGGCTGCTGCCGCGATAATTCCGTTACTGGTTAACTCTTACCTTGACCCGGGAAGCATGTCTGCCTATTCAACCTGGTACGTGATGGGTGTTGCCACACTTATGGCTGCGACAGCGGTAAGGCAACAAAGATTCATCGCTTGGGCGGGAACCATTTTGCTCGTTATTCAGGTTTGCTCTTGGGCGGGAGTGATTGCTGGAATTCAAACCGGCCTGCTGGGAGCTTTGATGTTGGTCTTTGCCGGGCACTCAATTTCCGTTGGTTTAGCCAAAGCCTATAGAGACACCATGCTCTTCAATAATGAAACTCTTGAAATAGAGAAGCAGAAGATCGCCAACGCTGTTGCCAGTGAGGTACGTAGAGCAAAACTTGAGGTGGCGCTAAATGGTGCCCTGCCCATGCTGAATCTTATAAAGGACAGTCAGGGCAAATTGAATGATGCTCAAAAAAATCAAGCAAGGCTTTTAGAAGCGGAACTAAGAGATGAAATTCGCGGCAGAGACCTTATGAGTGAATCCGTTCGCCAAGCGGTGAAGGCTGCCAGGCTTCGAGGGGTAGAGGTAATCGTTCTCGACGAGGGAGGGGTTTCCAATCTCAACGAAAAAGAGAAATCAAGTTTGCTTGAACGAGCAGTGGAATCAATAAACAGCGTGAGCGAAGGACGAATCACTTTTAGGGCGCCGGTAGGTGAAACTTGGCACGCAACACTTGTGGCTTCTAGGCCTGGAATTGCCAAGCCCGATATCTGGCTGAAATTTTAGATGCCAGTTAAAAGAAAAGAGCGGTTCTTGCGAACCGCCTTTTCGTCCCCATCAGAAATTAATCTGACCCCAAACTTGGTTTGCTTCCCCTGCTAAAACCAAATCTTCTTCTCCAGTATGGGCGCAATGGGATTGCGGCGGGTCAAAAACTAAGTCCCCTCTTGGGGGGACATTTGATAACGGTTTGGGTGACTAGTTAAGACCTGAGCGGTAAGCACCGCGCCACTGGCCAGCACCTGGAACGATTGGGTGTCGCAACTGAGCCACGTTTCGAGACCAAGAGGACTTAAGCCGTCTCTCATAACCTGGTGCGGTGGCCTCTTCTTCGGCGTGAGCCGCTTCAAGCACAGCAATCACCGTAGCCAATTCTTCTGGGGTTGGCGATCCGGCTACAACCTGCAGGGATTCTTGAATATCTTTCATGGGCTTTTCTTCTCTTTACAGAGGAATGTTTCCGTGCTTCTTCGGCGGCAAGTTTGAGCGCTTGGTGCGAAGTGCACGCAACGCTTTAATCACAGAAATACGAGTTGCACTCGGCTCAATGATTCCGTCTAGCTCGCCTCGTTCGGCAGCCAAGAAAGGTGAGGCCACGTTATAGGTGTATTCGGCTGCAAGTTTTGCACGAACAGCGGCAACGTCCATGCCCGCTTCTTCAGCTTTCTTAATTTGGTCGCGGAACAAAATGTTCACGGCTCCCTGGCCACCCATCACGGCAATCTCAGCGGTTGGCCAGGCAAGGTTTATGTCTGCACCAAGTTGCTTTGAGCCCATCACTATGTACGCGCCTCCGTAGGCCTTACGAGTAATCACGGTAACCAGTGGCACCGTTGCTTCGGCATAGGCGTAAAGCAACTTGGCGCCGCGGCGAATAACGCCGGCCCATTCCTGATCGGTGCCAGGAAGGTAACCTGGCACATCAACCAAGGTAAGAATTGGAATAGAGAACGCATCGCAGAAGCGCACGAATCGAGCGGCTTTTTCACCGGCTTCAATGTTTAGGGTTCCAGCCATCTGCTGCGGTTGGTTGGCGACAATACCAACGCTTCGGCCGTCAACGCGTGCAAAACCTATCAGAATGTTTGGCGCAAAAAGCGGCTGAACCTCTAGGAATTCGTGACCATCAACGATTCCCTCAATTACGGTCTTCATGTCGTATGGCTGGTTTGGTGAATCCGGAATGATGGTGTTTAGCTTCACGTCGGCATCGGTGATTTCAAGTTCACCCTCCGGCGCATACTGTACGGTCTCAGAAAGATTATTTTCTGGTAGGTAGCTAAGTAGTGAACGTGCGTAGTCAATTGCGTCGGCTTCGTCATCAGCAAGATAGTGGGCTACACCGGAACGCTCGTTGTGAGCACGAGCTCCACCCAGCTCTTCCATACCAACGTCTTCACCGGTTACTGTCTTGATTACATCGGGTCCGGTCACAAACATGTTTGAAGTTTTATCAACCATGATTACAAAGTCGGTTAGTGCAGGTGAGTAAACCGCGCCACCTGCTGCAGGACCCATGATCAGCGAGATCTGCGGAATCACACCGGAGGCCATGGTGTTGCGCTTGAAAATTTCTCCGTACTTTCCAAGAGCAATTACACCCTCTTGAATACGCGCGCCTCCGGAATCAAGAATTCCAATGATCGGCACACCGGTTGCAATAGCAAGATCCATTACCTTGATGATTTTGTTTCCGGCAGCTTCGCCAAGTGAGCCACCAAAAATTGTGAAGTCCTGAGAGAAGAGCGCAACCTGTCGCCCGTGAATAGTTCCAACACCGGTGACCACTGCGTCTCCGTATGGGCGATTCTTGTCCATGCCAAATGCGGTTGAGCGGTGACGAACGTACTCGTCGATTTCTACGAACGAACCCGGGTCAAGCAACATCTCGATGCGTTCGCGCGCGGTGTTCTTGCCTTTGGCATGTTGCTTGGCAATTGCGGTTTCGCCGGCGGCGGTCACGGCCTCGTGATATCGCTGGCGCAAATCCTCTAGCTTGCCCTTGGTGGTGGCAATGTCAGGGTTTAGGCGAATTGCCTGGGTGAAAGTGTTCTCAAAGGTCATGAACTTCACTTTACCCAGTGATATGGGTCATTCCTTTGGCTGTTTGCTACTGCTAATCCCAAAATCTGCTGTTAGAAACCTACAGAGACTAGCCTTAGAGCATGGATTTCCCGCTAAGTCGCCAAATTGCCCAAGATCTGACCTTTGTAGCCGAAACGGGCTCTACCAATGCCGATTTAGTTGCCAATTTTGCCAATGCCCAGGATTTCAGTGTTTTGGTTGCCGGCTTTCAGACCGCAGGCCGAGGCCGCTCCGGCCGCGATTGGCTTGCCCCGGCGGGTAGTTCGCTTTTTGTATCGGTGTTGCTAAAGCCTTCTTTGGTAGCGGCAAACCGCTTTTCTTGGATTCCGCTTTTGGCAGGTTTAGCCATGGCCAAAACCGTGGCGCAATTTTTGCCTAATAAGAAGGTGTCACTGAAATGGCCAAACGATGTGTTGGTTGAGTCAAACAAGGTCTCTGGGGTGCTCAGCGAACTGCTGCCAGATCTGAGCGGTGTTGTGGTTGGGGCCGGGCTTAATATTTTGCAAACCAAGGCAGAGTTGCCAATTGAGGCTGCTACCTCGCTGGTCATCGAAGGTAATTCCGATGCCTCGATTGATGCAGTTCTGGCCGGTTATCTGCAGAACCTCAAAGAGCTCTATGAAAGTTGGGTGTCTGCCAATGGTGACGCCGTTCAATCAGGTCTCAGAAATCAGGTAATTGAAAGCTGCTCCACTTTGGGGTTATCAGTAAAGGCAATTTTGCCGGGCGAACAAGAGTTGCTCGGCAAGGCAGTTGGTATAGATGACACCGGCCGCCTAATTTTGCAGCCTGATTCAGGCGCCGAAGTAGTGGCTGTCGCTGCGGGAGATATTGTTCACCTGCGCCACAATTAAACCGATGAGTTTTTTAGCAGACCAAAGAATCGCAAAAATACGCCTTAGAGGCACGCGGTTGTTTTTTCCCAACCTGTTTTTGTTCATCGCTTGTTTTTTGGCAGCCTTTTTCTCTGGCCGACTCACAGAGCAGTGGCATTACACGGTGCTGTGGTCAATCTGCGGCGCAATTGCTTTTTTGCTTTGGTTGATTCCGCTGCTGCGTTATCTCAGCACCTATTTAGTTGTTTCCACCACCCGCGTGCTCTTTCGCTCTGGGCTGCTGGGTCAAAATCGCAGAGAGGTAAGCCTCACTCAAATTAAAGATGTGCAGATCACCAAAGGGAGAAGCATCAGCATCATCGTTGAGGGGCAAGATCCGCTCGTGGTTCGTGGGATTCCAAAGCACAAGACGGTGGCATTAGAAATAGACCGCCTCGCTGCGGCAATATAGAACTATCTAAAGTTAGGGATCACATGGCCAAGCAACCTCCACGCATCGGAGTTATTGGTGGCGGCCAGCTCGCGCGAATGATGACTGCGCCAGCTATCAATCTGGGGCTAGAAATCAAGGTGCTCGCCGAGGCAGCAGATTCTTCAGCAAAACTGGCCACAACTCAGATTGGCGATTACAACCTGTTAGAAGTGGTTCGACAATTTGCCAGGACAGTAGACGTGATCACCTTTGACCACGAGCATGTGCCGCTAAAGGTGCTTGAGGCTTTAGAGGCCGAAGGCGTAAATGTGCAGCCGCCAAGTAAAGCACTGGCTTTTGCTCAAAACAAGTTGAACATGCGTCAAAAACTTGGTGCCCTTGGTTTGCCTATGCCTGCCTGGGCCGAAATTAGAGATGCCTCATCGCTTGATGACTTCATTGCGGCAAATGGTGGTGTGGCAATTCTAAAGACGCCAATCGGCGGCTACGACGGCAAGGGCGTTCGGGTAGTTCGCTCGGCAGCCGATGCAATTGACTGGCTAGATAACCTCGCCGATTTTGGTGGCAGCCTACTTGCCGAAGAAAAAGTCGACTTTGTGCGTGAGCTTGCTCAGTTGAGCGCGCGCAGACCAAGCGGAGAATTTGTGTCCTGGCCGCTGGTGGAGACAATCCAAGAAAACGGAGTCTGCTCTGTGGTTTTGGCCCCAGCACCAAATGCACCGGATGAAATTCTTGCTAAGACCACAGCCATCGCCGAACAGGTTGCCCAGGGTCTAGGAGTCACCGGAGTTCTGGCAGTTGAAATGTTTGAAGCGCGCGACGGAAGAATCGTGATTAACGAATTGGCGATGCGCCCGCACAACTCAGGGCACTTCAGCATCGAAGGGTCAGTAACCAGTCAGTTTGAGCAGCACCTGCGAGCAGTTCTTGATCTGCCGCTGGGCTCAACTGCCCCAAGGGCTGCCCACTCGGTGATGGTTAATCTGCTAGGCGTAGACGATAAGAATGATTTTGTGCAGGCCTATGCAAAAGCTCTTGTTGCCCACCCAGAGGCAAAGATTCACACTTATGGCAAAGGCCCTAGAGCAGGACGAAAGATGGGTCACGTCACCGTTGTTGCCGACTCAGTAGAGCATGCATTGGCCGAGGCAAGGGGAGCGGCTGCCGTTTTGCTACGGGGATAACAAGCACCCCTTGGGTAAAATTTGAGGGTTGCAGCTTATAAAAAGCTAAAAAAGGAGCCCCCAATGACAAATCCAACCGGCAGTCCAATCGTTGGCGTCGTCATGGGCTCTGACTCTGACTGGTCAGTGATGTCAGATGCGGCTCAGGCCCTTAAAGATTTTGGTATCGACTACGAGGTAGAGGTTCTCTCGGCTCACCGCACCCCAGAAAAGATGATTGAGTGGGGCAAGCAAGCTGCCGGTCGCGGCATCAAGGTGATTATCGCCGGTGCCGGTGGAGCCGCTCATCTACCTGGCATGTTGGCCTCGGTTTCAACTCTGCCGGTGATTGGTGTTCCGGTTGCGCTTTCAAAACTCGATGGCATGGATTCGCTGCTATCTATTGTGCAAATGCCAGCCGGTATCCCGGTGGCCACGGTTTCGATTGGTGGCGCAAAAAACGCTGGAATTTTGGCGGCTCGCATTTTGGGTGCTTTTGATGAGAAGCTTTCTGCCGCAGTTGCCGCCTACAGCGAAGACTTGAAAGTTCAGGTTGCTGAGAAGAATGCGAAACTGAAATCACAAATCTAAATCCGCGCCTTAGTCAGCGCACCGCCAGCAAAAACGCAACTCGATTAACCGGTCCTTTCCGAAACGTCGAACGAGCAACTCCACAGCAAATGCACAGGCGTGCGTGGTGGCTACTTCTTTTAACTGTTCTTGTTCCGGGCTCTGCCCAACTGGTAGCCGGAAACCGCAGGCTTGCCCGCATTGGAATCACAGCAACAATCTCATTCTGGATTTTCTTTTTATTGCTGCTAGGTCTTGGACTAATCAATAAGGGAATCGCAATTTGGTTGGTGACCCTGCCAGTTTTGATCTGGATTCTCTCGGGCGCACTAATTCTCTATTCAATTCTTTTTGCAGTTCTAACCGTTGACACCCTGCGTCTGATGCGCCTCGGCCGCCTTTACAGTCGTGAGCGATGGATAACCCTGGGTGCCGTGGTGCTGGCTGGAGTGCTTGGTACCTCAGCGATTTCTTATGCTGGCAACCTTGCCGGAGTGCAGGCTAACTTTATCGGCAGCATTTTCAACCAGGGAGGTTTCACTTCTCCCATTGATGGCAGATACAACATCATGCTGCTGGGCGCCGATGCGGGTTCTGACAGATTTGGTATTCGCCCAGACAGCATCTCTGTGATCAGCATTGATGCAGCTACCGGCGCCGCGGTAAATATTGGTATTCCTCGAAACCTCCAGCACGTTGGATTCTCAAAAGGTTCACCAATGAACGAGATCTATCCAAACAGTTGGAACTGCGGTCTGGAATGTCTGATCAATGCAATCTATAAAGATGTCGAAGACAATCACGCTGACGCATACCCAGATGCCGTGGCTAAGGGCTCGACCCCAGGAACAGAAGCCACCCGCGACGCAGTTGAATTTGTTACCGGACTTGAGATTCAGTCATATGTCTTAGTAGATATGGCTTCTTTCAAGGAGTTGATTGATGCCCTTGGCGGAATTGATATCAACGTTAAAGAGAGACTGCCAATTGGAGGGCAGCTTGATGATCTTTCTGACGTGAAGGGTTGGATCGAGGCCGGGCAGCAACACATGGATGGCTACACCGCGCTTTGGTACGCGCGCAGCCGTCACAGCACCAGCGACTACGACCGCATGCGTCGCCAACACGAGGTTGAGCAAGCCGTGCTAAGTCAAGTTGACCCGGCAACAATCCTTACCCGTTTTCAGGCAATCGCATCAGCTGGTCAAAAAATGGTGCGCACCGATATTCCTAGCGCAATGCTTTCGCAGTATGTGGATCTGGCCGGCAAGGCTAGAACTCTTGGAATCAAAGAGTTGAGCTTGGTGCCGCCGGCTATCGATGTAATTCACCCTAATTTCTCAGCAATTCATGACATGGTAAAAGAGTCCTTTGTTGTCCAAGAGGTGAAGGAATAAAAATGAAAAAGATATTCGCAGCAGCGATTGCCGCACTAGTTGCAATTACGCTCAGCGGCTGTGCTCTGTTGTATCCAAACTGGGGCACAGATCAGAATCCTTCAACCTCAATGTCTCCGAGCGCAACAGCTCCTTCTACTTCGGCTAGCCCATCAGAATCTGCTTCAGAAACTCCAAAGCAAACTCTGGCTGAGGTGAGCCTGATTGATATGGGCGTAGATAGCGGCGCTGGTTCTCTGTATGTGGTTGCCGAAGTTTTGAATGCCACAGAAGATGGCGGCAAGTGCACAATTACTTTCAAGAGCGGTTCAGCTACCAAAACAGTTTCAGTCAAGGCAGAAGCCAACGCCTCATCAACTCAGTGTTTTCCGGCCTACCTACCGATTGGTGGGTTACCAAAGGGTAAGGGCGTTGTCACCATCACCTACGAATCAGAGAAGTTCTATGGAACCAGTGATTCTTACGGAGTGACAATACCTTGATCATCAACCGGATAGCCAAGCCGGTCGCGATTTTAGTTTCTGCATTACTAGTCGCGGTTGGGTTCATTGCCCTGTCTGCGGCGCCAAAGGCACAAGCTGCAAATGCAGCCCAGTTTGATCCGGGCAATATCATCAGCGACAGCGTGTTCTATGACTTTGGCACAATGACCGCAAATGACATTCAGCGTTTTCTGAATGGCAAGTTGCCTACCTGTAATGACAATGACGGCGGACCAAAGTGTATTCGTGACTTTGTTCAAGACACCCCTGCCATCGTAGGAGAGTCCGGGCGCTGCGAGTCACTGCCGGCAAAACAAAACCAAACCGCGGCGCAAATTATTCACGCGGTAGCAAATGCCTGCAAGATTAATCCGCGCGTGCTTTTGGTGACTTTGCAAAAAGAGCAGGGCCTAATCCAGGCAACAAATCCGTATTCGCGCATGTACGACTTTGCCCTGGGCATGAACTGCCCTGACACAGCCGACTGCGCAAAATCATCAGCGGGTTTTTTCTACCAGCTTTATAAAGGTGCCGGCCAGCTTCAGTGGTACGGCGACCCTCGCGGTTCATTCACCTACCTGCGAGTTGGCAGCAACATCACCAGGCGCTACCAGGCGGCCAACGTTGAGTCCAGCAAAGGAATCAACTGCGGTTCAAAGACTTTTCAACTAAAGAGCCAAGCCACCGCTGCACTTTATTACTACACGCCATACACCCCAAACGATGCTGCACTAAAAAATCTTTATGGCACCGGTGATGCCTGCAGCGCCTACGGTAATCGCAACTTCTGGCGCTTCTATACCGACTGGTTCGGTAGCACCATTGGTGGTGGCTTCTTGCTAAAGAGTGCGGAGTCCGGCACCTACTTCATCATTGACGATAAGAAGTACCTGATTGATGATGCCGACACCGTTGCCGCCTTGAAGCCACTTGGCCCATTGGGAACAATTTCTCAGGCCTACCTTGATTCGTTCACCGATTCAGGTGCCATGAATCGCGTGATCAAATCTTCTGCGGGGCTTTACTACTTTGTTGACGGCGGCCAGAAGTTTCCGTTCACTAATTGCACCCAGGCCGCACAGTTTGCGCTTGATTGCAACACCGCAGTTACTTTGACTGCCTCGCAGTTGAACGCATTGGCCACCGGCAACATGATGACCGAATACATTCAGGGTGAGAACGGTCAAACATTCTTCATTCAAGATGGCGCCAAGCGTCAGATTCTAGATACCGAATCACTGGTGGATTCTCGTCTTGGCGTGCCTTCGCTTTCTCAGGTGAATATCTCGGCATTCAAGAAACTGCCTTGGGGCAAGCCAATTATTCGCAAGGGGGCCTCTTTTACAAATCTGGCCACAAAGCAGCTAGCCGTATTTGATGGCACTAACCACTACGAAATAGATAAGGCCACCTTGGCTGATATTGACTTCACCAAGTGGTTCCCAAAGTCAGCAGGCAGCATGCTTGGTGAGGCACTTGCCCCTGCAACAGCGGCAGTCAAGATTAAGAGCATTATTAGTTCAGCAGATGGAACCCAGTATCTGTTGACTAAAGACGGCAAGCGAAAAATAACTGATGCCAAGCTTCTTTCAAAAGATGCACCGGTAGTTTCAGATGATCTGCTGAGTTTGATACCAAACGCAGCAACCGATCTAGAACCAGTCTTGTTCGCTAAGTCAGCTGCCACCAAGGGAGTGCACCTAATCGTTGATGGTGTGAAGCGCCCGCTGTTGGTTGCAGCCGATGCAGCCAAATTTGCAGCAGTGGTTAAGAGTGTTAAAACTCAGACTCTCTCAAATTCTGCGTTCGCCCAGATTCCAACCGGAAGCCCTGCGATTGCACCTGGTACCTACGTTCGAGTTGGTAGCACCGGTTATCTAATCGATGGCTTCTATCGTGCCCTTGTGGTCTCTGACAGCAACCAGGCAGCTTTGCTGGGCCTTGGCACTGCAAGATCGCTAAGCAGCGCGCAGCTAAAGGGTTACACCAAAACCACAAAGGCGAGCGGAATCAAGTTTGTTTGCGGCGAGAACTATTTCATTGCTATCACCGGCAAGTTCTATCCGGTTAGTGCAATTGACGCTAGCCACTATCCTGGCCGCGGGCTCACCCTAGATACAAGCACCTGTGCGGTTCTAGCTAAGTCAACTACAGGCCTGGGCAGATTTGTAAAGACGGCCGATAAAAAGTACTACCTAATTGAAGCTCAAACCAAACGCATCATTAAAGATGCGGCCGCGTACGAAAAACTTCGCGGCACATCGGCCAAGGCGGTTTTGGTTGGCCCTTACTTCTTGTCGCGAATCAAAGACGGCAAGGCTGCCGGTGCAACCGTAAACACCGATGCCTTCGACGCCGGCGCCCCGATAGTGCCAACTAACCCAACGCCTGCGCCAAGTGTTTCGCCAAGTCCTTCGGCTTCGCCATCACCTTCACCAAGCGTTAGTGCTACACCAAAGCCTTCAGCAAGCCCGTCGGCGTCGCCGACAACATCGGCTACAAAGCCAAAAACTTACACAGTTGTTTCAGGCGACTATTGGAACAAGATTGTGGGCTACCTAGCTAAGTGGGGAGTAACCGATGCAACGCTTTCGGCTGCTAATCCAAAGGTGACCAATAAAAACAATCTGCAACTTGGTCAGGTTCTAATCGTTCCCTAAGAACTAACGGCGCCAGCGAAAGTTAAAAATACGCGCACGCTTTGGTGATCTGCCTCTTGGTTCAAGCATTTCTTCAGGTTCGTTTACCTTGATTGCAAAAAGCATCAAGAGAGTCCAGCCAATTTCAATCAGCATGCGACTTTCTGTAAGGCTCCAAACTAGAAGTCCCATAAACACCAAGATCGGCCACAAATAAAGAGCCACGGTGTGACGCACGGCTAAGCGCCAGAGTTTTACAAAAGTAATCAAAAGCAAAAGTGCAAAAAGAATTGCTCCAATAAGACCAAGCTGCATTGCAACATCAAGGTAGGCGTTGTGCGCTTGGTAATAAGGTACCTTGCCAATTACCACTAGCCCCTCAAATGGCTCGACCCCTGGCATCCAGTGGCCGGTCCAGCCCCAGCCGGCAACTGGTCTTTGCTCTACAAGACCCAGCACCAGTTTCCAGATTCCACTGCGGCCAGTCATGTCAGGGCTTTTGCCAAAAAATTCAAATACCTCGGCGCGATAAAAACCAACCACCACAGCAACTGTTCCCGCAAACGCGTACGCAACGCGGTAGTAGCGGTGACGAGTTTCGCGATCTTTACCTTCGGCTGCAATAGAGACTATTGCCGCAATCACAACGGCCGTCATGGCAAAACCAATGCCGGCAGATTTTGCCAGCAAGATTGTTGCTAGCGAGCCAAGTAGACAAATTGCACTAAGCCAACGCTTGGTGCCGATGATTGCGTATTCGACGGCAAAAACAACAACACCAAGCATGGCAACGAAAGCCAAAAGATTTGAGTTACCAACTATTCCTTGAATGCGATCGCCGTCGAATAGGTTGCCCTGGGTCCAGTAGTAGGCAGCAGCAGGCGGTTTGCTTCCTTCATAGTTCTTGAATATCGGTGCTATTGGGCCTTGCACAATCGCGGCTGCTAAAAATTCAAAAACTAGCGATGTGCCAAGAATGAATCGGATAACGTTGGCAAAAATTCGAAGTAGGTGGCGCCAGCTAAATTGAGCCGCGAGAAAAAGAGCAAATGCCGTTGTTGATATTTGGCTAAACACCGCCAACGCCGAAACCGCTGGGTAGGCAGACCACAATATGCTTAGGGTCATCCAGCCGGTGAACACCCAAACCGGCCAGCGCACCTCGGCTAGGGCAGCTTTAGTGTCACCTTTGAAGAAGAGGTACATGGCAAAGCTCAAGAGCAAAACTAGAGTTATGCCCCAGCCCACCCAGCCAATGCTGTAGCGAACGGCATCACCAGCCATCAGGGTGAATACCCCGGCAGAAGCTGTCCAGGTCTTGGTTCTGTAGCCCTTTTCACGCGTGTTGAACACCACGCGAATAGGTCTGGTCAGATCAGTCATTGGGGCTTTCGTCTTGAGGTTGTTCAAGTCTAATTCTCGTCTAGAGAAGTTAGGCTAGAGCCGCTGACAGAAAGGGGACCTGTGCTTATCAAAATAGCCAACCAGGCAAGAAATTACGCTTGGGGTTCTCGCACACTAATTAGCGACTACTTTGGAGTTCCGGCAACCAACGAACCAATGGCAGAAATATGGTTTGGTACTCACCCAGGTTCGCCAAGTTTTCTTAGCGAAAACCCAAATGAGACTCTGGCGCAACACTTAGCCGGCCGAGAGCTGCCGTTTCTGCTCAAAATTTTGGCTGCCGATCAACCGCTTTCAATTCAGGCTCACCCAAACTCTGCTCAGGCCAAGGCTGGTTTCGAAAAAGAAAACCATTTGGGTCTGCCAATCAGTGCGCCAAACAGAAACTACAAAGATGACCGCCACAAGCCGGAGGTGATTGTGGCGCTCTCAGACTTCGAGGCACTTTGCGGCTTCAAGCCAATAACTCAAATAGATAATCTGCTCGAAGACATGCAGACCCACACCGGTGTCTCAGAGGGGCTAAGAAGTCTGGCTGCAGACTGGCGCGATATCTTGAAGCAGCCAGAAGGTTTGCAGAAACTTTTTTCTGACATCAGCAATCGCCGTGGAAATTTTGATGGGGTAGCAGCCGAGCTAACCACGATGGCAGATTTTGACGCGCGCTTTGCTTTGGCCGAAAGATTGAACCTTATCTATCCGGGCGATCCGGGTGTGCTTGTGGCAATGCTGATGAATCACGTTTACCTAGAGCCAGGCCAAGCGCTGTTTCTTCCGGCTGGCAATGTGCACGCATACCTATCGGGGTTGGGTGTTGAATTGATGGCCGCATCAGATAACGTTCTTCGCGGCGGGCTAACCACCAAGCACATTGACGTTGCCGAGCTCGAGAAGGTTCTTGATTTCACCCCGGGTGAGATTCCACTTGTGCAAACCAAAGAGCTGACCGCGGGCCTTTTTGAGTACCCGTGCGACACCGATGACTTCTTGCTGTATCGAGCCGAACCCAGCGGGGAGCGACTGATGGCCGATTTGAATCTGCCAGGCGAGGCAATAATTTTGTGCACCGCGGGCGAAATTGCCATCAGCACCAGCCTTGAAGAGCGATTGGTGCTTAGGCGTTCAGAAGCCGCATATTTGTCGTCAGATGCGAAATTTTTCACTATTTCGGGCAGCGGAACGGCCTTTTTAGCCACCGCTAAGGCCTAAAAAGCCCTAGAAATAGGCCTTCAAGCCTCAGGCGGCCCCTTAGGGTTTTCAAATCTCAACTTGACACGGACCGAACTACAAGAGTGTAATTACAACCAAGGAATTATCCAAAGGATTCCCGAGTACGCTCAATGGCGATCGGAAATTCGGAATAGGGAAAAGAAGTTATGGACAGTCGTAATCGTGTGCCAGAGAACTGGTTTATCGATCCAATTCGACTTGGTGTCGCGGGGGCGTACTCAGATCCTGAAAGTGATCCTCTAGCGTGGCAGGCAGATGCACTCTGTGCACAAACAGACCCGGAAGCCTTCTTCCCTGAAAAGGGCGGCTCAACTCGCGATGCAAAACGCATTTGCACAGGCTGTGAAGTTAAGGCGCAGTGCCTTGACTATGCACTTGAAAATGATGAGCGCTTCGGAATCTGGGGCGGACTATCTGAGCGCGAGCGTCGCAAGCTTAAGAAGCGCGCTTAACCTCACGGCTTTAAGCCGTTGATCATGAAACCTTCTGTAGTTGCTGTCGTTGTAGTACACGACGAACCCGATTATTTCTCAGCCACTATTTCGGCACTCAAAAATCAATCAAGACC
>JAHEGM010000079.1 GCA_024645105.1 Rhodoluna sp. | reverse complement strand
TTTACTTCATTCCAGATAGAGGCGCGTTGCAGGCTGGTCTCCACCAACTCGTCAGATATTTCTTTGTGTCGACCTGAAAGCTTGAGTCCGCTAATCACGTTGTCTTTAATTGACATGGTTGGAAAAGGATTTGGCTTTTGAAACACCATACCGATTTGAATGCGAACCTTAACCGGGTCAACATTCGCGCCGTAGATGTCTTCATCATTCAGGTAGACCTTGCCCGCCAGGCCCGCGCCCGGAATAAGCTCGTGCATACGATTTAGGGTGCGGATAAAAGTTGACTTACCGCAACCTGATGGGCCGATGAGGGCAGTCACTTGATTCTCTGGAAACTCAAGGTTGACGTCTTTCAAAACATGACGGTCACCAAACCAGACGTTGATGTCTTCTGAGCGCAGGTGTGAGTTTGCCATTATTTTTTCCTCTTTTTAGCTTTTGGCTTCTTTTTGCGAGTCAATACGCGAGCGATGGTGAACAAGATTCCTACCAAAATCAAGATCACCAGCGCCGCTCCCCAGGCGCGTTGGGTTGAAGTGTCGAATCCGTTTCCTAGGAATTCGTAGATGTAGTAGGGAAGGCTAGGCATGGCCCCAAACATGTTTAGAGTTGTGCCGTTTGTTGTCGAGGCGGTCAAAATCAGTGGCGCTGTTTCACCGATGATTCGAGCAATTCCCAGAATCAGTGCTGTGATGATTCCAGATTTGGCTGCCGGCAAGGTCACCTGGAAGAAGGCGCGGTAAGCCGGGGCGCCAAGCGCCAGAGCACCGTTTCTGAGTTCTGCAGGAACAAGCCTTAGAGCTTCTTCGGCGATGCGGGCAACGGTTGGCAGCATGAGCGGAAGTAGGGCAAGTGAGCCGGCGAGTCCTGAGTAGCCAGTGACACCAGAAACAATCAGAGCCGAATAAATAAATAGTCCGGCAACTACCGAAGGCAGACCAGACATGGCCTGGATCAGAACGCGAATTGCGTTTCGTGCCTTAGACCTGGTCTCGGTAAGGAATACCGCGATGCCAAGACCCAAAGGAATTGTGGCCACTGTGGTCAGTGAAACTATCAAGAGGGTTCCGAGCAATGCGTGGCCGATGCCGCCGTACTCAAGTGAAGTAGTGGCAGAAATGTATACGTTGTTTTGCGAGATGAAACTTAGCGACAGGGCCTTGCTGCCGAAGCTAATTACAGACCACAAAACTGAAAGCAACAGAACCAAGACCAGAGTGGCAAAGAAAACTACGGCAACTATCAAGGCTGCATCTGCAAAACCACGCTTGCCGAATTCTTTTAGACCAAGTGCACCCGCGGAAATAATTTGAATTGGCAGGAACACGACCAACAACGCAACCGGTGGTTCAATTTGAAAGGCCAAGGTTATGCCAAGAGTCAACAAGGCCGGAGTAACCGAGGCAAAAATCACTTGCCAGATGCGTGATTGACTGCTGGTCTTCCAGGGCTCTGCCTTTGCCGGCCGGGCAACAGGGCTAAGACTAATTACTTTCTCCACGGTTGCGCCTTGTCCACTATGAACGCTGCAAGCCAGTTGACCAACAGAGTAATTACGAACAGGACCAACCCGGAGGCAAGCAGGGCCTCAATCTCGGCGGGGCCTGCTTCACCGAATTTTGAAAGAATCATGGAAGCAACTGAGCCTCCTTCAGGCTTGGTCACATTGAACCAGTTGTAATCAAAAACGATGTTCAAAACAAACAAGATTGCAACGGTCTCACCTAGTGCTCGACCAAAGCCAAGCAAGGTGCCACCCACGATTCCGCCACCCGAGGTAGGCAAAATGATTCTGAAGAATGTGCTGGCTCTTCCGCCACCAAGTGCCAGACCGGCGTTAATCAGATCGCGGTCCATCTGCGAGAAAATCTCACGAGTAACAGAGGCAATAATCGGAACAATCATCACGGCTGTTATCCAGCCAGCGATAAATGGTGAACCTAAAAAGTTTTCTGTTTCCACCTTGAAGAACGGCAGGAAACCCAGGTATCGGTTTAGAAGTTCCGCCCAGTGTGCAGCAATCGGTGCAAAAACAATGAATCCCCACAGGCCAATAACGATTGACGGAGTTGATGCCAGCAGATCAATCAATACGGTTGCAATTTTTGCCATGCGGCTTGAAAGCATAAAGACGATCAGATAGGCAATTGAGATTGCCATTGGAACCGCCAAGAAGACGCCATTGAATGCAATTAGGAATGAGCCCCAGATCATGGGGCCAAGCTGGAATACGCCCGGGTCTTGAGACGAGTCCCAGGTTGAACCGGTGATGAAATCTATTCCCTGAGCTTGCAGAGCTGGCCAAGAACTAGCGAAGAGAAATACCAGAATTAGGCCAACAATGGCGACGGCCATTCCAGAAGCTGCTTTTGTGATGCCATAGAAGACTTTGTCTGCTCTTGAAAATGGCTTTGTTACAAGCTTCCTGCGCTCTAGCGAGGGCGAGAGATCTTTTACCGGCATGCCTCAATCATGAGGAAACTTGGTGAAGAGAAACTGTGCGGATAGTGAACGGCAGGTTAATTCAGGCAGGCAAAGGGCCTAGTTCAGTAAATACCTGTCCAGATCTGGCTCATTCGCACCAGCATCACGGCCACGGTCAGGGCGCCAACCCCAAGCACAAAGGTTGACCAGCGGGTGCGCTCAATCAGAGCCCAGAAGGCGGCGGCCACTGGAATCATCAGGGCCACAATCAGATAGGCGAAGAACTCCACCGTGTCTGTTTTTGCGCGCTCGCCCAAAAAGACCATAGAAATCGAAACAATGAGCTGAACCACGAGGCCCAGTTGAACTAATGCCAGGGAGCCAATGGAAAGGCCGCTGGGTTTGCGCTTGGCAAAGCCCATTGCAATCGCAAAAAGCCCCGCAATTGAAGCCCCCCAGAGCTGTGCCGAGTAGAGCCAATCAATCATTTTGATCTCCTGTGTTGAAAACCACCAGTGACTTCACGTCTTTGCCAGATACGGTAAGCATTGCAATTAGCTGGCCTGTTGAGTCAACCCCGGCAAACGGCTCGGCCCCCTCGCCCAGCGCTTTCAAGCGCTTTCCGTGACGAAGATCAACCACGTCTTGTTCGCTGAGTTTTCTGGTGTGAAATTGTTGCTTCGCAGCCTCGGAAATATCTAACACCGATAAAGTTTCAGTGCTCAAAGTTTCAAGTGATTGCGCTTGGTCTACCAAATAAGAACCAATTCTTGTTCTGCGAAGTGCGGTTAGGTGGCCACCAACTGCCAAGGCGCTACCTAGATCTCTAGCTAATGCGCGAATATAAGTGCCTGATGAGCAGTCCACCACGACCTCTACATCAAGAAACGTATTGTTGCCTTCTTGAACGTGTTTTGGTTCACCAATTATTTCAAATTTTGCAATGGTGACACTTCTTGCTGCCAACTTAACTTCGTCACCGGAACGAACTTTGGCGTAGGCTCGCTGGCCATCAACTTTGATGGCGCTAACTGAACTTGGCACCTGTTGAATTTCACCGCGAAGCGAAACAAGTACTTGTTCAAGTTGAGCTTTGGTGATTGACTGTACAATTTCGGCTTCTGCTATAGAAGTGAATTCGGATTCTTTGTCATCAGTTACCGTTGCTGCGCCCAGGCGAATGGTTGCCAAGTAAGTTTTGTCTTCACCAACTAGAAAAGTTAGTAGCTTGGTGGCGGAATTGATACCGATAAGCAAAAGGCCTGTGGCCATTGGGTCTAATGTGCCTGCGTGCCCAACCCGGCGCGTGCCAGCGATTTTGCGAAGTTTGGCTACGACATCGTGACTGGTCCAGCCCTGCGGCTTGTCTATCAGCACCAAACCGGAAGTCATTTACTCTTCGTCTTCCTCAGGGTCAACGATGATTTTTGGTTCTTTATAAGGGTTTTCGTCTCCAGCCCACTTGGCCTTTTCGGCCAGACGCGCAACCTCGGCATCACGATTGCGAGCCTCGGCCAGCAAGTCGTTCATGTGGGCAGCGGTTTCAGGAATTTCATCAAGCACAAATTCCACCGTTGGGGTTAGGCGAACGTTTAGGTTATGGCCAACTTCGCGGCGAATCACGCCACGGTTGCGCTCAATTATCTCGGCGCTGCGCTGCTTGTCTTCTGCGCTGCCGTAAACGGTGTAGTAGATGGTGGAATGCTGAAGATCAGGAGTTACTTTGACATCGGTAATGGTGACGAAGCCCAGGTCTGAATCCTTAACAGCGTTAGCAAGTGCCTCAGCTACTAAAACCTTGATTCGTTCCGCCAGTTTCCTGGAGCGGGCTACGTCAACCATTACCTAATCCTTCTTTCTATCTACTAGACGCGAGGCTTCTCGCGCATTTCGAAGGTTTCAATGATGTCTTCAAGCTCAAGCTCGTTGTAACCCTGCAGACCGATACCACACTCGAAGTCAGTCTTGACTTCTGTTGCGTCATCTTTGAATCGCTTTAGAGATTCAATCTTTAGGTTGTCAGCGATTACCTTGCCAGCTCGAAGAACGCGGGCTGAAGAGTTTCGCTTGATTGAACCTGAACGAACGATGGAACCTGCAATGGTGCCAACCTTTGAAGACTTGAACAGCTCGCGTACCTCTGCGGTACCCAACTGGAACTCTTCGTATTCTGGCTTGAGCATGCCCTTAAGAGCCTTCTCAATGTCATCAAGTGCCGCATAGATAACTGAGTACTGACGAATGTCAACACCTTCACGATCTGCGCGCTCCTTGGCCTTGTTATCAGGCTTGACGTTGAAGCCAATGATGATGGCCGAGTCAACGGTTGCAAGGTTAACGTCAGACTCAGTAATTGCACCAACACCGCGGTGAATAATGCGCAACTGAACTGAATCATCAACTTCAATCTTGAGCAATGAGTCTTCAAGTGCTTCAACAGCACCAGATACGTCACCCTTGATGATGAGGTTGAGTGACTCAACCTTGCCGTCTTCAAGTGCCTTAGTGAAGTCCTCAAGGCTAACGCGCTTGCGAGTCTTGGCAAGAAGTGCGTTTCTGTCGGCAGCTTCACGCTTCTCAGCGATTTGGCGAGCCTGGCGCTCATCTTCGGTAACCACGAAAGTGTCACCCGCACGAGGAACTGACTGTAGGCCAAGAACCTGAACCGGACGGCTTGGTACCGCGGCCTCAACCGCAACACCGTTCTCGTCAAACATCGCACGCACACGACCGTGCGCCGCACCGGCAACGATTGAGTCACCAACACGCAAAGTACCTGACTGAATCAGTACTGTGGCAACTGAGCCGCGACCCTTGTCAAGGTTGGCTTCGATGGCAACACCGCGAGCATCCTTGTTTGGGTTAGCGCGCATGTCTAGAGCCGCATCGGCAGTCAAAAGAACTGCGTCAAGAAGTTCCTTGATGCCCTTTCCGGTCAGTGCTGAAACGTCAACGAACATCACGTCACCGCCATACTCTTCAGCAACGAGGTTGAATTCAGTTAGCTGCTGACGAATCTTGGCTGGGTTTGCGCCTTCTTTATCGGTTTTGTTAACTGCAACAACAATTGGCACGCCAGCAGACTGAGCGTGGTTCAACGCCTCAATGGTCTGTGGCATAACGCCGTCATCAGCAGCTACAACCAGAATGGCCACGTCAGTTACCTGAGCACCACGTGCACGCATAGCGGTAAACGCCTCGTGACCCGGTGTGTCAATGAAGGTAATTGCACGGTCAACGCTTTCGTGTTCTACGTGTACCTGGTACGCACCAATGTGCTGAGTAATTCCACCGGCTTCGCCAGCAATCACGTTTGAGTTTCTAATGCTGTCAAGCAAACGAGTCTTACCGTGGTCAACGTGACCCATAACGGTTACAACTGGAGGACGCGCGATTAGATCTTCTTCGTCATCGTCGTAGTCGGTAGACACGTCAAGACCAAAGCCTTCGAATAGCTCACGCTCTTCGTCTTCTGGAGACACAACTTCAATCTTGTAGCCAAGCTCTTCACCAAGAATCTGGAAAGTTTCTTCGTCAAGAGAAGCAGTAGCGGTAGCCAT